>NZ_JBYCKR010000169.1:0-5228 GCF_057473505.1 Acidithiobacillus sp. TH-A35
GTTTTCCATTCTGCACGCGCTGGCCAGTCATCCCTGGCAACCGCTCTCGCGGGGCCGTCTGCTGGCCATGACCCACGGCAACGACACCACACCGGGGTCACGGGGTATTGATGTGTTTATCTCGCGCTTGCGACGCCTCGTCGAAGACGACCCTGGCGAGCCACACTATATTCAGACTGTTTGGGGGCGGGGTTATGTGCTGGTACCCGACGGCGGGGACGCCACGCGCAGGGAAAAAGGCGTTTTACCCGGATGAAAAAATCGCGCCGCTGGCCGGATACACTGTTTACCCGTATGTTCCTCATCATCGCCGGGTTGCTGCTACTGAGTCAGTTTGCGGTGTACTGGTTTTTCAATATTTATCAGGCCAATCCGCAGGCGGAGCGTTTGGCGCAGAACTGGGCGCAAATTCTGACCCTGAGTGAAATCCTTAGCCCGGCCCAGCGTCAGGCGACGGAGTCCGAACTGATGCACCAGGGGCTCCGCATCGTTCCTGCCGGTGCGCTGCGCGGCCACAAGCCCCGTATGCCGGTGCTGGCAAACGCCCTGCAACTGCTGCACCGCATGGGCTGGCCGCAGGCACAACTACGCATGGACGGCCGGCGCCGGATGCTCTGGTTGCAAGCCCGGCCCGATGCAACCCTGGCGCTGGCCATGCCCATGCCTCATTCACCGGGGCTGCCGTTGCCCTGGTTCAAGCTGGCGGCGATTTTGCTGCTGTCCTGGTTGGGGGCGTATCTGGCGGTACGTCAAGTGACCCGGCCCCTCACCCGGCTCATGCAGGGGGTGGCACGTTTGCGCGGCGGCGATACGCCGGCTGATCTGCCTGAGGCGGGTCCAGCCGATTTGCGGCGCTTGGCCGAACGCTTCAACCAAACCCTGCGCGATTTGCATCGTCTCTGGAAAGAGCGGGAGATGGTACTGGTGGGGGTCTCTCATGATCTGCGCACGCCGCTTACCCGCATGCGCCTGAGCGCCGAATTTCTGCCGGCCGAGGAGGAAGCCCGTGGCGAAATTATCGCCAATATTCAGGAGATGGATAAGGTTATCCACCAGTTTCTGGATTACGCCCGCAGTGGTGAGCAGGAGCCACTGGTAACGACTGACCTGGGTCTCTGGCTCAAAATGTTCGTTCTGCGCCAGCAGGCTGGCGTGGTGTGGCACCCCCCTGCGGCGGATCTACCGAAGCTGCCCATACAGGAAGTGGGCCTGGCTCGCGCCCTGCAAAACCTCATCGACAATGCGCAGTCCCACGGCGCCGCACCCATAGACGTCAGTGTAGAACCCACGGTGGACGGCGTGCTGATCCGCGTCCGCGATCACGGGCCGGGCATTGCGGAGACTGACCTGGAAACCGTGCGTGCGCCTTTCGCACAAGCCGGAAAGGGCGGCGGGGTAGGACTTGGGCTGGCCATCGTCGAACGGATTGTGGCCCACCATCACGGGCGCTTCACTCTGGCCAACGCCTCGGGCGGCGGCCTGGAGGCGCGCATAATCCTGCCGCAGTCATATTAAACGGGTGACTTCAGGACCGGGTAGCGGCTGCGGGCGGGCAAAGCTTACGAAGGTTGGCAACTTCGGCGGGACTGAGGTTGTGCCACTTGATGTTGCCGCACTGTCCGCTGATGGGGCCCTCCAGCGTGCCCTCCTGAGAAATGGTCTTGCCAACGGGAAAGTTCGCAACGGACCGAGTGGATACCGTGGGTGATATCAGTTGCACCGCAGCCGCAGCAGGTGCTGTGGACTGTACCTTGGCCCGCTGGTCCTGCCACCAGAAGAACAGCACCACCGCCAGAATCAGCAAAAACAGCAACACGATCAGCCAGCGCCAGCCATGCGTTTTTTCGGCTTCGTCCATCCGTTGTACCCCGCGTGTAAGCTCTTCTTTCAGACTGTAGCAAGAGCCGGAGAGGAATGCCAAAGAGTCGGATCGGCTGCTGGAAGCGCTGGCGAACAATGCCCCCTTTTCGCTATAGTCGCGGGCAGGACAGGAGGTGTGGGCATGAGTGAAAAAATGTGGGGTGGACGCTTCGCGGCGGGCACCGACAGTCTGGTAGAAGCCTTTACGGCATCCATTCAGGTGGACCGCCGTCTGTACGCGGAAGACATCCGTGGCTCCATGGCCCATGCGCGTATGCTGGGTCGGGTGGGCGTGCTGACGGAGGCGGAGGCGGAAGCCATCGTCACCGGGCTGGCGCAGGTGCGGCAGGAGATCGTCGAAGACCGCCTCCCCTTTGTCGACGCCCTGGAAGACATCCACATGCACGTCGAGTCACGCCTCACGGAAATCATCGGTGACGTCGGCAAGAAGCTCCACACCGGCCGTTCCCGCAACGATCAGGTAGCAACCGACCTGCGCCTTTATGCCCGCGGCTGCCTGGATGACCTCGTCCAGGGGCTGCAGCACCTGCAAAACGTCTTCATCGACCTTGCCGAGCGGGAGGTGGAGACTATCCTCCCCGGCCTGACGCACATGCAGGTCGCCCAACCGGTAAGCTTTGGTCACCACTGTATGGCCTATGTGGAGATGTTCCACCGCGATACCCAGCGTCTGCTCGATGCGCGGCGACGGGTGAATGTGCTGCCCCTGGGCGCGGCGGCGCTGGCGGGGACTACCTTTCCCATCGACCGCTGGGATGTGGCGCGTCAGCTCGGCTTTGAGGCCGTCGCCGAAAACAGCCTCGATGCCGTCTCCGACCGCGACTTTGTAATGGAAGTGTTATCGGACCTGGCCATCCTCGCCGTCCACCTCTCGCGGCTGTCGGAAGAGCTGATCCTGTGGATGTCGGCCCCCTTCGGCTTCATCGACCTACCCGATGGCTTCTGTACCGGCTCCAGCATCATGCCGCAAAAGAAGAACCCGGATGTCGCAGAAATCATTCGCGGCAAGAGCGGGCGGGTGATTGGCGATCTCGTCGCTATCCTCGTCCTTATGAAGGGCCAGCCCCTCGCCTATAACCGCGATAATCAGGAAGACAAAGAAACCTTTTTCGACGCCCTCGACCAGATGCGCGCCAGCGTGGAGATCATGGGCCGGATGCTGCCGGGCCTGCAGACCCGGCCTGCGGTTATGCGCGCGCAGGCGGAACGCGGCTTTGCCACCGCCACCGATCTGGCCGATTATCTGGTGCGCAAGGGGCTGCCTTTTCGTGATGCCCATGCCGTGGTGGGACGGGCGGTACGCCTGGCCCAAGAACGCAACATCGGCCTGGAAGCCATGCCACTGGCGGATTTGCAGGCCTTGTCACCGCTCATCGGTCGGGAGGTCTATGAGGTGCTGGTGCTGGAAGGCTCCCTGGCGGCGCGTGACCACTTGGGCGGTACGGCACCCCGGCAAGTGCAAGCCGCCATCCTGCGCGCTCGTGAGCGCTTGCAGCGGGAGGCTCTGTGAACCGCGCCCGCGCCGTCTTCCTGCTGCTGCTGCTTGGTCTCGCGCTGGGCGGTTGCGGCCGTAAAACGGCCTTGACCCTGCCGCCCGCCCACAGCGTTACACCTGCCGCACCCACGGCTCCTGCCCAGAACCCCACATCCGCTGAGCCCGCGGCGCCTGTTCAGAGCCCCGCTGCCCCATGAATACTTTTCACTACCGCGATCACGCCCTTTATGGCGAAGACCTCCCTTTGCAGGAAATAGCGGAGCATTACGGTACGCCCTGTTACGTCTACTCCGAAGCGGCGTTGCGCGAGCGCTATCACTCTTTCAGCGCTGCCCTCGGTGACAATACCCAGGTCTGTTATGCGGTCAAGGCCAACAGCAATCTCCGCATCCTGCGGATTTTTGCGGAGATGGGCGCGGGCTTCGATATTGTCTCTGGCGGTGAGCTGGAGCGGGTGCTGCGTGCGGGTGGCGATGTCGGCAAGATCGTTTTTTCCGGTGTCGGCAAGTCCAGCGTCGAAATCCGCGCTGCCCTCAACGCCGCTATCTTCTGCCTCAATGTGGAATCCGCGGCCGAACTCTGGCGTATCGCGGACATTGCTGCCGACATGGGCAAACGTGCGCCCGTCGCCCTGCGGGTCAATCCCGACGTGGACCCCGGCACCCATCGCTACATCGCTACGGGGCTGAAAGAGAGTAAGTTCGGCATCGCCATGGATCAGGCTCGCCACCTTTACCTGCAGGCCGCGCAACACCCGGCGCTGGAGCTGAAAGGTATTGCCTGCCATATCGGCTCCCAGTTGCTGGACCTGACACCCTTGGGTGAGGCCGCAGTGCGGGTGCGCGCGCTGTATGACGAACTGGCGGCCCATGGGATTGCCCTCCAGCATCTGGATCTGGGCGGCGGTGTGGGCATTCGCTACCACGACGAAATCCCGCCCAGCCCCGCCGACTACGCCTGGACGCTGGATCAGGCTTTGCAAGGCGTAGCGGTACGGCGGGTAGTGGAGCTGGGCCGGGCGCTGGCGGGCAATGCCGGCGTGCTGCTGACCAAGGTGGAATACCTCAAGGACAACGGCAGCAAGCAGTTCTGCGTGGTGGATGCGGCCATGAATGACCTGTTGCGCCCCGCGCTGTACGGGGCCTGGCATGACATCCTGCCCCTGCACCAAAGCGCCGAAACAGGACAAGCCATGGATGTCGTCGGCCCGGTCTGTGAAAGTGGTGACTTCCTCGCCAAGGACCGCCCGGTAGCGGCCAGGGCCGGTGACCTGCTCGCCGTAATGAGCGCTGGCGCCTACGGTTTCGCCATGAGCAGCAATTACAACAGCCGCCCCCGTCCTCCCGAAGTGCTCATCAGCGGCCACCAGCATCGCCTCATCCGCCGCCGCGAGACCCTCGACGATCACTTGGCGTTGGAGGAAAACCCGAGCCTCTAAGGAATCCCCCCATAAGGATCGCTAGGTAACGCGTCCGTCGACACCACCGACTATCTGCTATCCTTAGGCGGTAATGGGATATTTCCGCGGGCTCGGCCGTATCGGAGGCGACCGCAGCACTTGGCCAAGCGCCCGCACACTTGTGAGGAGGCCACCATGGCAGAGATGAAGGTATTCAGTACCGGCATTGATCCTGACGACTGGATCGCCAGACGTTTCACTCAACCCGGCGACGGGCGCACCCCGCCCATCTTCTGGCAGCATCTGCCACCCGGCACTAAAAGCCTGATCCTGCTCATGGAGCATCGCGAGGCGGAAGCAGGGCGCAAGGTCCAGTGGCTGGTCTATGACCTGCCGCCTGCCGCTGAAGGTATCCACGAAGGCGGCCCATTGCCTGATGGCGCCAAGCTGGGG
>NZ_JBYCKR010000170.1:0-7848 GCF_057473505.1 Acidithiobacillus sp. TH-A35
CGCGCAACAAATCCAGCGCCGGCAATACCTGGCGCAAATTGAGCAGCGGTTCGCCCATACCCATGAAGACGATATTGGTGATCGCGTCTAAGCCCAAAAAACGGCGCGCCACCCGCACCTGCGCGATGATTTCATGGGTTTCGAGGTTGCGACTGAGCCCCTGGGCGCCGGTAGCACAAAAACTGCAGGCCAGAGAACAGCCCACCTGCGAGGAGATGCACAGCGTGCCACGATCTTCTTCAGGAATAAAAACCGTTTCTATGGCATTGCCATCGGGCAGCCCGAGCAGCCATTTACGCGTGCGGTCTGCCGCCAGTTGGTCAGCAATAATTTCCGGCTCGTTGATGCAGGTTTCTGCGGCGAGGCGAGCGCGAAGGGCTTTACTGATGTTAGTCATGGCTGCGAAATCCGTCACCTGACGGGTATGTAGCCATTGCAAAATCTGGTTGGCACGAAAGGGGGACTCTCCCCAGGTGCGCAACAATTCAGCGAGGGACTGGCGATCCAGTCCCAGCAGATGTGGCCTTTCGGCCTTGGTAACTACAGAATAATCGCCCATCATTCAGCGCGAAAAAATCTCCCGTTGACCAAAAAAGTAACTGATTTCCCATGCTGCGGTCTCAGCACTGTCGGAACCATGTACAGCATTGGCATCAATGCTGTCGGCAAAGTCTGCACGAATCGTCCCTGCAGCGGCATCTTTGGGGTTGGTGGCGCCCATCAGATCACGGTTTTTGGCGATGGCACCCTCCCCTTCCAGCACCGTAACCACTACCGGACCACTGCTCATGAAGTCGCACAGTTCGCCGTAAAACGGTCGGGCCTGGTGCACCGCATAAAACCCACCCGCGTCATCGCGGCTGAGGTGCAACATCTTGGCGGCTGCGACGCGCAGCCCCGCCTTCTCGAAGCGACCAAGAATGGCACCGATGGCATTTTTCTGAACGGCGTCGGGTTTGATGATGGAAAGAGTGCGCTCAACGGCCATAAGATCCTCAATGGGGGTAGAAGTCAGAGTGGCCATAGGCTAGCATTCTGCGTATTCGCTGGCAATCCGGTGCGCTGGCGTTGGGTGTCAGGAGTGCGCAGTATCCTGCGGCCCGGGTCGGATGACCATCTGCAATAGTAGGGATGGTGCGTCGTCGCTGGATGGATCGAGATAATAATGCGCTGATTCCCTCTTAAACCACGTATCCTGGCGCTTGGCCAGTTGGCGGGTCGCCGCCAGTGCCGCCTGGTAAGCCTCTGCCGCACTGCAAAGGCCGTCATGCCAGGCGAAGTATTGGCGGTAACCCACGGCGCGCATGGCGGGTAACTCCGGCGCGTAGCGACGCGCGCGCAGGTCGGCAATTTCGTCCAGAAATCCCTCGTTCAGCATGACGTTAAAACGCTGCGTGATACGCTGATGTAACCAGCTTCTTGGCGGACGCAGGATGATTTTGCAGAGCGGGCCGGGGAATGTGCCCTGCCAATGGCGCAACCCGCTGATCGCCTGCCCCGAACCGAGAATGATTTCCAAGGCGCGTTGAATGCGTTGCCAGTCATGGGGGGCGATACCCGCAGCGGTTTCCGGATCCAGGGTCGCGAGGCGCTGGTGTAGTGCGGGCCATCCCGCCGTCTCTGCTGCCGCCATCAGACTCTGGCGCAAGGCGGGATCGGCGGGGGGTAACGCATCAATACCGCGCTCCAGCGCGCGAAAATACAGGCCCGTGCCGCCGACCAGCAGAGGGATGCGACCGCGTTCCCGCGCCAGCGCAATGCAGCGCATGGCATCTTCCCGAAACAGGCCCGCCGAATAAGGCTCGTCGGGCTCCCGGATATCGACCAAGGCGTGTGGGTATTGCTGGCGCAGGGCCGTGCGGGGTTTGGCGCTGCCAATATTAAAATGGCGGTACACCAGCAAAGAGTCGACGCTGATAATGTCTACGGGCAACGCATCAGCAAGCCTTAAGGCCAGCTCAGTCTTGCCGCTGGCGGTCGGACCCATCAGAAAAATGGCGGGAATCATCGCCCGCGGAGAAAGAGCCGGTCGAGATCGGCCAAGGAAAAATGCACTACCGTCGGTCGACCGTGATTGCACTGCCCGAAACGCGGGGTGGCTTCTAGTTGGCGCAGCAGGCTGTTCATCTCTTCGAGGCTGAGGCGACGGCTCGTCTTAATGGCGGCACGACAGGCCATGTCGGCGAGGACAGCGTCACCGTCTCCCTCGGCCCAGGCGGGCTCTTCCGCAAGAATATCGGCGACAATCTGCCCATAGGTGGCGGCGGCGACGGCTTTGGGGGCCGCATGAATGGCCAGGGTGCCGGGTCCCGCGACGCTGATTTCCAGCCCGGCGGCTTGCAACTCGGCCTGTCGTTCGTCGAAGCGCGTTATTTGCGCCGCTGTTACGTGCACATATTCCGGAATAATAAATGCCTGTTTATCATTTTGTTGCGACGCGATCTTCATCTTCTCGTAGAGGATGCGCTCATGGGCTGCGTGCTGGTCGACAAGAATCATACCCTCACTATTCTGGGCGAGGATGAAACGTGCGTGGATTTGCCCTACGGCCTGCCCGAGGGGGTAGTTCGGGGCCAGATCCTCGGACCCGGCAACCCGCACCTCTGCGGTAGGCACAGGGGACGTTGCAGTAGCCACCAGACGTTCCCAGTAGGCGCCTGCCCCATCCCGCACGGCGCTCAGCGGCCGCTGTGTCGGGTAGGTGGCGGGCGCCGGACTTTGTGCAGGTGCCGACGCTCTGGACAAAGGCTGTACCGGTATAGTGACGTGCAGACGCTCACCACCCTGCCCTGCAATGACCCACCGAAGCGTGTGGAAGAGAAAATCGTGTATCTCGCGGCTGTCGCGAAAGCGTACCTCCGCCTTGGCGGGATGTACGTTGACGTCTACCCGCTCTGGCGGCAAAGCCAGATAGAGCACATAAAGCGGGTGGCGGTCCTGAAACAGCACGTCATTATAGGCAGCACGCAGGGCATGGTTAATCACTGGATCACGAACCGGGCGCCCATTGACGAAAAAGTACTGCTCGTCACCACGGGCGCGGTTGTAGGTGGGCAGGCCCAGCCAGCCGCTGAGAGACAAGCCCTGATCTTCCTGTTCGATATACAGGGCGTTGGCGAGAAAACCTTCCCCCAATATGGTGGCCACTCGCGCTGCCCGACTTTCTGCATCCGTAGCCGCAGGAAATTGCACAAGAGAACGACCATTCTGGGTGAGCTGAAAAGCCACCGGGAAATTGGCCAAAGCGATCTGGCGCAGCACCTTTTGATTGCGCGACAACTCGGCGGCCGGACTGCGCAGAAACTTACGCCGTGCTGGCACGTTAAAAAAGAGATCAGCCACACGCACCGTGGTTCCTGGTGCCCTCGCTGCGGGCTCCGGGGCGGCAGTCATGCCCCCCGTTACCTGCAGCCGTGCCGCCTGATTCTGGCTGCGCGCCCGCGAGAGGAGTTCCAGGCGCGAGACGGAAGCAATCGCTGGCAAGGCCTCACCGCGGAAACCCATGGTCTGGATCGCCTGCAGATCCTCCCAGGTGGCCACTTTGCTGGTCGCATGGCGCTCCAAAGCCAGAGCCAGGTCTTCTGGAAGGATGCCAATGCCGTCATCTTCTACGCTGAGCAGATCTATCCCGCCGCCTTTCAGATGAATGGTAATCCGCGTCGCGCCAGCATCCAGACTGTTTTCCAGAAGCTCTTTTAGGATCGAGGCAGGACGTTCCACCACCTCGCCAGCCGCAATCTGGTTAGCGAGGGTACTATCCAGACGATGAACGCGGGGCACATGTTCATTCCCCATGGCAGATTTTCCGGGTGGACGCGGGCGTTAAGAAAGAGGTCCAGTCCTGAACATGGGGCTGATGCCCCTGCCACTCCAGACGGTGACTGGCGTTGTCCAGAATACGGAGGGTGAGTGACAAATCGGCAGGGGGCAGGAAACCCGCACCCCGCTCCGGCCACTCCACCAGCCACAGGGCCGGTTCTGTCAGATAATCGCGGATACCGATAAATTCCAGCTCTTCCGGCTCTTGCAGACGATACAAATCAAGATGCAGAGCGGGTCCGATGCGGGTCGGATACTGTTCCATCAGGGTATAGGTCGGGCTTTTAATGTTCTGGGTAACGCCCAGCGCCTTTAAGATAGCCTGGGCCAAAGTGGTTTTACCGACCCCCAGGTCACCCTCAAGATAAATAACCGCAGGGATATGAATGCGCAGGGCAAACCGTCGCCCCCAGTCCCGGCAGGCTTCAGCATCTGCGAAATCCCAGTGCATCAGATCCCCAGTTCAGGGCTTCAGCAGATGCTGGAGAATGTCCGAACGGCTAACGATACCCAAGAGCTGGCCCTGGCTGTCGACCACTGGCACCGCATGCACGTCTTTCCGCAAGAGTTTCTCGGCGACCGCGTCCGTATCCTCATCGGGGGCTGCGGTAATGACGTGGGAGCTAGCCAACTGACTGGCGGTCACCGCCGTGACTTTGCGCAGTTCTTCCTCGTATTCATGCATACCGCCCAGAGGAATCAGACCATCAAGAATAGTGAGCATGGTCGGCAGATGCACCTTGCGGTGGGCGTCAATCAGATCCCGTTCACCGATCATCCCGACCAGATGACCATCACCATTTACCACCGGCAGGCTATGATGCCTGGAACTGAGGAGCACATCCCCCACTGTATCTACCGGGTCGTCGGCCAGCACCGTAACGACCTCGCGGGTCATAATGTCTTGGGCCGTTTTCATCAGGATCGTCCTTCCGCCATGGCGTCATATAATACATTGAGGATAGTGTCTATTTCTGCTGCTGTCACCGACAGCGGCGGGACTATAGTGAGGAGATCGCCGAGAGGGCGGCTGTAAACGCCCATTTCCCGTGCCCGCCGGCACACCGCGTATTCGACGCGATCTCCGTAGGGATAAGGTGCATTCGTCCTGGGGTCGCGCAAGGCAATGGCGGCCATCAAACCGAACTGGCGGACCTCTCCTGCCCACGACTGGCCGTGAAAACGCTGCAGCCCGGCTTGTAACTGGGCAATTTTCCCAGGCAAAGCAGCCAGCACACCGCCTTCCGCAAAGAGGGCCAGGTTCTCCAATGCTACCGCACAGGCCAGAGGATTGGCGGTGTAGGTGTGCCCATAGTAAAACTGCCGGGCTTCCCCGAATGGCGCAAGGAAGGCGGCATAAACGTGTTCTGCGGCGAGGGTCGCGGCCACCGGCAAGTAACCACCGCTCAGCCCCTTACCCAAGGCCAGCAAGTCTGGTTCGACAGACTCCCACTCACAGGAAAAAAGCTTGCCGCTGCGGCCAAAGCCGGTCGCGACCTCATCAATGATCAGCAAGACCTCATAGGCCCGGCACAGACGTTGCGCACCCGCCAGAATGCCGGGAGGGAAAGGCAATATGCCTGCGGCACCCTGCACCCCGCCCTCCAGGATCAGGGCGGCAATCTCATGACCCTGGCTTTGCAGTATAGATTCCAGCGCCGCCAGCCATGCCGCTGTTGCCTGCTCCGGATCTCCCTCGCAGTCTTCCCACTGCAATACATAGGGGCTCGGCAAGCGCAAAGTCGGGAACAGGAGATGGCCGTACACCTCATGAAACAAGGGGAAACCGCCCACCGAAACAGCGCCCACAGTATCACCATGATAGGCATTGTCCAGAGTCAGGAAGAGGTGTTTTTCGGGGCGACCCAGATTGCACCAGTATTGAGCCGCCATTTTGATGGCAACCTCAACCGCTTCCGACCCATCCTCCGAAAAGAAACAGTGTTGCAGGGAGGCCGGAGTAATTTCCACCAGTGCCCTGGCGAGGCGAATAGCCGGGGGACTGCTCGCGCCCAGCGCCGTGCTGTGCGCGACTTTACCGACCTGCTCGACCAGAGCGGCGTCCAGTCGGGGATGGCGATGGCCGTGGATATTGCACCAAAGGCTGGCAATGGCGTCCAGACAGCAATGACCTTCCGTATCGTACACGTAATTGCCTTCGGCACGCTCAATGATCCACGGATCATCGTCCCCATAACACTGCATCTGGGTGAAGGGATGCCAGAAATAACGGCGATCCCATTCCCGCAATACTTCAGTTTCCGTCATGATTTTGCGTTAACTCCTGTAATGCGCGGGGCACTGCCGCCAGGATATCACTGGCCAGCAGGCTGGCCTCGCCCATCTGTGCGGCGGCGAGGTCGCCCGCGCGGGCATGCAGACACACGCCGAGGGACAAGGCCTTGTCTGCTTCCAAATCTTGGGCGAGCAGACCCGCGAGTATACCGGTGAGGACATCCCCGCTGCCGCCCGTCGCCATACCGGGATTGCCCAGAGGACAAAGCCAATGACCGCCACTACCCAGTAACAAACTATGGTGGCCCTTGAGCACCCAATGCCCGCCATAGCGGGCCTGCAATCGGCAGATGGCCGCGGCACGATCGGCCTGGACGGCGGTGGCCGTCACCCCTAACAGGCGCGCCGCCTCCCCGGGATGTGGGGTAAACAGACGAACCGCATCGGCGGCCAACAGTTCCGGACCAAAACGCGCCAGAATGTTCAGGGCATCGGCGTCCCAGACCTGGGGACAGGACAGCGTACCGATCTCCAGCAAAAGATCATGGGCGGCCAGACCCTGACCCAAGCCCGGGCCAACGGCCAGGACAGCTTGACCCGGCAAATCTCCGAAACTCGCAGGCCAGTCCCGCCAGGTAGCTTCTGGCAGATGTGCCGCCAGATAAGGGATGGCCGAGGGATGCCCGACGGCCGTCACCAGTCCGGCACCCACCCGATAGGCGGCGGCACAGGCCAGCGCCAGCGCCCCGCCCATGCCCGGCCCTCCGCCTACCGCGAAAACGTGCCCGAAGCTCCCTTTGTGCGCCTGCGGGCTGCGCGCCGGCAAGGCCGGGACTGTCCGCCAGTTTAGGGCAACAAAGGCTTCATTCATGGTCACGCCCTCTCAATATCCTCTTCAGGATACGCGCTGACATGGTGCAAGCTCAAATCCGCCCCCGCATACTCCGCCTCGGGATCAAGACGAATCCCGATAAAATACTTGATGCTGCCGTAGACAATGGCGCTGCCCGCCAGGGCGACCAGCACACCCAGCGAGGTGCCCAGCAACTGGGACCAGAAACTGACTCCACCGGCGCCGCCGAAGAACTGATGCCCAAAAATACCGACGGCCAATCCACCCCACACACCGCAAACACCATGGAGCGGCCATACGCCAAGCACGTCATCCAGACGCAGGCGATGCTGCACAAAAGTGAAGAGGTAGACAAAAATAATGCCGGCAATAGCGCCAATGGCCAAAGCCCCAATGGGTTGCACCACATCGGAACCGGCGCAGATCGCGACCAGACCCGCGAGAGCGCCATTGTGTACGAAGCCCGGATCGCCCCTCCCTACCGCCAGTGCCGCCAGCATGCCGCCCACCAGCGCCATAAGCGAATTGAGCGCTACCAGACCCTGCACGGCAGCGAGCTGCTGCGCACTCATCACGTTAAAGCCAAACCAGCCGATAATCAGAATCCAGGAACCCAGCGCCAGAAAGGGAATGTTGGACGGCGGCATGGCATGCACTGCACCATCTTTCCCGTAACGCCCCTTGCGTGAACCCAGCAGCCAGACCGCCATCAGCGCCATCCATCCACCCATGGCGTGCACCACCACCGAGCCCGCGAAATCGTGAAAAGGCGCGCCAAAAGTGCTGGTAAACCAGGCCTGAATGCCATAATGGTTATTCCAGACGATGCCTTCATAAAAGGGATAAACCAGCCCCACCAGAAAGGCCGTTGCCAGCAATTGAGGATAAAACCGCGCCCGTTCGGCGATACCACCGGAAATAATAGCTGGCACCGCGGCGGC
>NZ_JBYCKR010000171.1:0-4769 GCF_057473505.1 Acidithiobacillus sp. TH-A35
CTTGATCGATCGTCATAACTACCACTTATTCCAGCCGCTATTGTACCAGGTCGCCACAGCATCACTGTCCCCTGCCGATATCGCCGCTACAGTGCGCGGCCTGTTTTGCGATCACCTCAACGTGCAGGTGCTGCTGGGTCAAGTGACCGGGATCGATACGGCGCAGCAGGAGGTGTTAATCGGCAAACGACGTATGCCATACGATTACCTGGTGCTCGCCACGGGCGCATCCCACAGCTATTTCGGGCGGGACGAGTGGGAACCTTATGCGCCAGGATTAAAGACCATTGATGATGCGGTGGAAATACGGCGACAGATTCTCTCCGCTTTCGAGCGGGCGGAATCTGCCGAAGATCCCTCCGAGCGGCGGGGTTTGCTCACCTTCGTGATTGTGGGAGGCGGTCCGACGGGGGTCGAGTTGGCAGGCGATATTGCCGAACTGGTGCGCCACGGCATGGAGAAGGAGTTCCACCATTTCGATCCGGCCAGCGCACGCGTGGTTCTGATCCAATCGGCTCCGCGCATATTGCCGACCTTCCCCGAGACATTATCAGAAAAAGCGAAGCGGTCACTCGAACAGTTGGGCGTCGAGGTCATGCTGAAGAGCAAGGTGGAACATATTGATCAAGAGGGGGTACTCATCAACGGCAAGCGCCTGGCATCTCACACCGTGCTGTGGGCGGCGGGGGTCGTGGCATCGCCGGCGGCGCGATGGCTCAATGCTTCAGCCGATCGTAGCGGACGGGTGAAAGTCGAACCGGACCTCTCGGTAACGGGTCTACCGAACGTGTTTGTTATCGGGGATACGGCGCTTGCCAATGCCTGGAAAGGAAAACCTGTGCCCGGCCTGGCACCGGCGGCGAAGCAGGGCGGAGCCTATGTAGCCAGAGCGATTCGCCGGAAACTGCAGGGACGGCCTGCGCAACCACCATTTGCGTACCGTCATATGGGCAGCCTTGCCACCATCGGCAGGAAAGCAGCCGTGGCAAGCTTCAACGGCGTAAACATGAGCGGGGCACCCGCCTGGTGGCTATGGGGTGTGATCCATGTGGCGCTCCTGGTGGGTTTGCGCAATCGAATCTCGGTGATGTTCAACTGGTTTTGGGCCTATCTCACTTTCAAACGGGGGACACGCCTGATCACGGGGGACGAGTTGCCCCTGGAAGACGGTATAAATACTACCGTAAGGACCTTCGACCAATCCTAAAGGATCGCGGCGCCCTGGTCGCGTTACTGGAAGTCGATTCCGAAGCCGTGGGGCTACGCCGCCTGTATCAGGTATCAGAGCTCCTGCTCCGCCACCATCCGGTCATCAAGCGGGGTCCCTTTTACACCTATCGACGACCTCTTTCATCGATAGGCGCCCATACGGCGCTGTCCGCGCACCAGTAACCAGCGACCGATCAGTATCAGGATTAATACGCCTGCGGTAATCAGGAATGCCGCCGCAAATGCGAGCATATGGGATTCCGCAAAAGGTTCGTTGATAAAGGTCCAGATGACGTAAGTCAGATAGCCGATAGGTTCTTTGGTAAAATGACCATTCCACATATAATTAGACCAACCTGCTGTATATAACAGAGGGGCAGTCTCCCCCATGGACAGGGCAACTGCGTAGAAAAGTCCCGTCATAATCGCCGGTGCTGCGCCAGGCAATAGAATACGCAGTACGACGCGTCCCTCCCCTGCACCCAGCCCATAACCGGCTTCGCGCACCGCCAGAGGAATATTGGCCATTGCCAGCTCCGTGGAGCGGGCAATGTAGGGTAGCAGCATGACGGTCAAGGTGATGATGCCCGCCGCCACAGAGAACTGCCAACCCAGATAAATGACCATGGTGATATAGCCGACATATCCCAGGACGATGGACGGTATGCCAACCAGCACGTCCGATAGAAAGCGCAGCATTTTTCCGGCGCCGCCATGGCCATGCTCACTCAGGTATATGCCGGAGGCAATGCCGATCGGTGCCGCCAGGAGCAACGCCCCGACAGACATGACCATGGTTCCTTCGATAGCATTTTTGAGACCACCGCCAATACCATTCGTAATATCTGTCAGCAATTTTGGGGTCAGCGCCGGCCAGGCGTGAATGAGCACGTCTCCGATAATGGAAATAAACATCGCTGCGACAAAAAGAAATGAAAAGAGGACGAACATCCAGGCGAATGCCGTCATCACGCGCCGTGATAAAGACACTTTGAAGCCTTTCGTACTTGCTCTGACGCTGACACTGCGCTCGATCGCCCTGACTGCCATCAGCGCACCCTCGCCATCCATAACAACAAACGCGCCGCAATATTCACCGCCACTGTAATGAGTAGCAGCACGAGAGCAATTTCAGAAAGGGCCTCCACGGCCATATTCGTCGGATCCTGCAGCGCGCTATCCAGTTGCGAGGCAATAAATGCAGCCATTGTGGAGATCGGCGCGTAGATGTTATTGGGCAGATAATTCAGGGCGTTGCCACTGACCATGAGGACAGCCATAGTTTCTCCCAGGGCCCGGCCCAAGGCGAGAATACCCACACCGATCAACACCGTCTTCAGTTTAGGCAGGGTGATATGCCAGAAAACCTCCAGGCGATTTAAGCCCAGGCTCAGGCCCGCTTCTTTCAACTCGGGCTCGGTCATCCGGATGGATTCGCGCAGGGTGGCAGAAATCAATGGAATGATCATCACCGCCAGCACAAAAGCGGAAGTCAGCAACCCATAGCCACTACCCGGATCACCATTCAGGAAAGGAATAAAAGAAAACGTATTAGCCAGGAAGGGGAAAATTGTCTGGCCAAAAAGTGGTACGAGCAGCGCGTACCCCCACAACCCATAAACAACGCTGGGAATTGCGGCCAGCAAATCCACGAAAAGAGATAAAGGGCCTGCCCAGGATTTGCGCACGCCTTCACTGAGGAAGTATGCCGCACCAATGGCAACAGGCATCGCCATCACCATGGCCAGCGCCGAACTAACAATAGTGCCGACGACCAGAAACCAGATACCGTATTTGGCTCCCGGCATAATCTGCACACCATGTACCGTGACCGGGTTACCATAAAGATTCCCCAAATTCCAGTCATTGGTCCACAAAAAATGAAATTGATTAAAGTGAATAGCTGGCCAAGAATAAATCGCCAAAAATACAATCAGTGCAATTAATGAAAGTGGTAAAAAGCTAGCCGTAGCGATCAACCCTACCCTGAATACAGGAATTTTCATCCCACAAATCTCCCGGCACTTAGAGTATCTGAATAGTCTGCATCAATAATCATAAAAATATACAGAGGGGTCCTGCATTGGATATGGAAGAGCCGGGGACCAGCCCCGGCTCCGGCACAACCTTTACTTAATTTCTGCGATCTGCTTGCGGGAAAGCTTCGCAGCGCTATCAGGTAGCGGCACAAAGTTCACCGCGGTGATGAAGTGTGGCGCATTACCACCCTTCGGATCAATAGCCCAGTTCAGGAACTTACGCATGGCCGCAGCCACTTCAGCATTAGGCTGCGTCTTGCTGACGATCGCATATTCGTAGTTGATGATGGGGTAAGAATTGGTACCCGGCGCATAGACCAGGCTGATCCGCTCGTCGGCCGGGGTCTTGTTGACCATTTCACCCGCTGCGGCCTTGGCATTCGCCACCGTCGGCAGCACAAATTTGCCGGCGCGGTTTTCCAGCATGGCCATCCCGAGATGGGCCTCTTCCACCGGCTTCTTCCAACTGATGCCGATATAGGCGATGCCGTAAGGTGTCGTCTTCAGGGCCTGTACCATACCGGGGTTACCTTCCGCACCGATGCCACCAGGAACCGCCGGCCAGCTCACCGTCGTGCTGTAACCCACGCTATTGCTCCATGCAGGGGTCGTATCAGACAGATAGGTGGTAAAAATGAAGGTATCGCCGGAACCATCGGTACGATGCACCGGAATAATCTTGTGGTTGGGCAGCTTCATGCCGGGATTCAGCTTGGCAATGGCCGCGTCATCCCAGTTGGTGATCTTGCCGGAGTAGATGCCCGCGAGCACAGGACCGGACAGCTTCAGATGCACGTTGTTCAGACCGGGAACATTGTAATTGATCATCTGAATGGAGATGGCCAGCGGGATGTTCAGGATATTGGGATGCTGCTTGATCTGCGCATCGCTCATGTAGGCGTCAGAAGCGCCGATCTGGGCCACGCCAGAGATCGCCTCAGCGATACCGGTACCGCTGCCCGTGCCCTGGGTGGTGATCTGAACGCCGGGGTTCATCTTGGTGTATACAGGAACCCACAGATTGAAGAGCGGGTACAGCAGAGTGGAGCCGGTTTCAAGCAACGAGATGGTCGGAGCCGCCGAAGCGGGCAGGGCATACAGGGCAGAAAGGCCCAGCGCGGATAGGATTACAGCGCCTTTGACACTACGCGACACGTCTTTCTTCAAGCGATACAGCATATAAGGCCTCCAAAGATGGCAAATACGTTGATTTACGGCTTACCCATTGAACATTCCGCATCCAGATAGCACAAAAAGCTATTGCGAGCGAAACTCGAAGAGCAATCTAACACAGCAATATGACACTTTAATGAATCATTTATGACACTTTTATGACAATTAAGATACCAGCGTCGTAATATTGCTCTCGGCATGCGATGGATATAAGCAAAGCCCGTCAACAGAACGGGCTCCAAGGTGCTTAAACGTACCGATTGATCCCGGTTACCAAGTCAGAATCCGTCCGGCGGCGGCCAGAGACGGTAAAGCAGCGCTCGGATTCATCATGGGAATGGGCTTGGC
>NZ_JBYCKR010000172.1:0-3281 GCF_057473505.1 Acidithiobacillus sp. TH-A35
GGTGACAAAGATGTTCTGGTACTCAGCCCGGGTTCGCCATTCTTCAAATATTTTCGCCATTCGCTGGAGCCGACAGGTAAATGACGCGTCCTGAAACTCACCCAGCCTGGTTGCTGCCCAGCGGTTTTGAGGATGTCCTCCCCGCACGTACAGACGCGCTGGAGCACTGTCGCCGTACCCTGCTCGACCTTTACGCACAATGGGGTTATCGCCAGGTCATTCCACCCCTGGTGGAGCATCTGGAGAGTTTGCTGACCGGAAGTGCCGCCGACCTCGATTTACAGACCTGGAAACTGTTGGATCAGGACAGTGGTCGGTTGGTGGGTCTGCGTTCGGATATGACGCCGCAGATGGCCCGTATAGACGCCCAGACTTCCTCTGCGAAGGAGGTTCGACGTCTAGCCTATGCCGGTACCGTGCTGCGCGCCCGGCCCGATTTGCTCGGTGGGAGCCGTGCCCCTTTTCAGATGGGTGCCGAGCTCTTCGGAGTGGACGGGCCGGAGGGGGATCTGGAGGTCCTTTCCCTGATGGTAGAGAGCCTCATCCACTGTGCAGTGCCGAATCTGTTGCTGGACATCGGTCATGTGGGTATTTCCCAGGCATTGGCGGACGCGGCGGGTCTGGAAGGTGCGCTACGTGCGGACCTGTTGCAGCATGTCGAGCGCAAGGCGTGGCCGGATATGCGGGCGTGGCTGCGGGAGCACCATTGCGGCACAGAGCTGAGCGCAGATTTTGATGCCCTGTCGCGTTTACAGGGTGAATTCGATATCTTGGAGCAGGCTCGCCAGCGCCTCGGACATCACCCGGCGGTTTGCATAGCCCTGGATGAACTGCATTTCGTCTGGGGGGCATTGCGCGCGCGTTATTATGATCTTGCGATTCAATGTGACCTCTCGGAGATTCACGGGCATCGGTATCATACCGGCTTGCTGTTTTCGCTGTTTGGTCCGCAGCGTGGTGAGGCGCTGGCCAGTGGTGGTCGCTACGATGATATTGGTGCCGCTTTTGGCCGACGGCGCGCGGCGACGGGCTTCAGTTTGGATCTCAAGCCGTTGCTGCGTGAATTCCCGGAGGCGGAGAGAGCGCGGCAGATTTGGGCTCCGGCTGGTACTGATGATCTTTTGTGGCAGTCGATACAGGAACATCGCCGGGCTGGTTATGCGGTTTTACAGGACTTGCTGTGTCAGGAGGTGCCTGGCCAGCAGACGTTGCAGGCACAGGGTTTTGATGCTGTCCTGATCAAAGAACAGACGGGCTGGAAGATGCGGCAGCTTGATTCGTGAATTTTTATTTTCCAGTGACCCATTTGCGGAGTCGTTCGTGGCTATGAATACAAACATTGTGATCATCGGTACCCAATGGGGCGATGAGGGTAAGGGTAAAATTGTCGACTGGCTGACCGAGCGCTGCCAGGCGGTGGTACGCTTTCAGGGCGGACACAATGCTGGCCATACCTTGGTGATTGGCGCGCGGAAAACTGTTCTGCATCTGATTCCCTCGGGTATTCTTCGTGCTGGCGTGTCCTGCTTTATTGGTAACGGTGTGGTGCTGGATCCGCTGGCCTTGTTTTCCGAGCTGGATGAGCTGCAGCCGGTGGTGCCCGATGCCCATGAGCGCTTGTTCATTTCCGACGCCTGCCCACTGATTCTGCCCTACCACAAGAGTCTCGACCTGGCGCGGGAGCGGGCGATGGGTGCGGCAAAAATCGGCACTACCGGTCGGGGCATTGGGCCCGCTTATGAGGATAAGGTAGCGCGGCGCGCTTTGCGTGTTGCCGACTTGTTTCATCGCGAGCGTTTTGCCGCCAAGCTTGGCGAGGCGCTGGATTACCATAACTTTGTGCTCCAACACTATTTCAAGCAGGAACCGGAAAACTTCCATGCCATCCTGGAGCAGTATCTGGGGCTTGCGGGGCGTCTGGCACCTATGGTGGTAGATGTTTCCGTACGACTGGCGCGTTTGCAGGCGGAAGGGGCGCGGATTCTCTTCGAGGGCGCCCAGGGTACCCTGCTGGATGTGGATCATGGTACGTACCCCTTTGTGACTTCCTCTAATACGGTGGCAGGTGGCGCTTCCGCCGGAAGCGGGGTAGGGCCAGCGGATCTGGGCTATGTGCTGGGCATTACCAAGGCCTACACCACGCGTGTCGGGGCTGGACCATTCCCTACGGAGCTCTTTGATGAGACGGGAGTCTTCCTCGCTGAGCGTGGTGCGGAGGTGGGTGCAACCACCGGACGGGCGCGGCGTTGCGGTTGGTTTGATGCGGTGGCTTTGCGGGCCGCCTGCCGGGTTAATGGGGTGACGGGCCTGTGCATCACTAAGCTGGATGTACTGGATGGCCTCGCGGAGATTCGCGTTGCTGTCGGCTACCGGGTAAATGGGGTGGTTCAGGAGGAACTGCCGGGTGGCGCCGAGGCGCTTGCCGCCTGTGAGCCAGTCTACGAAAGCTTCCCGGGATGGACTGAATCCACGGCAGGCGTGCGGCACTGGGACGACCTTCCCCAGGCGGCCCGTCGCTATCTGGAGGCCATTGCAGAGCGAGCCGGACGGCCCTTGGCGATTATCTCCACCGGGCCGGATCGGGATGACACTATTTTACGTACTGAGATCCTGTGATGCAGCAGGGCAATAAAAAAGGGCAGACCTATTGATCTGCCCTTTGGTACTCGCCAATCGGGTTGGCCAAGCCTCCTCTGCGGGTCTCATCGCTAGCTATAGCGATGAGAAGCGCTACAATGCCAAGGTTGATTGCACAACCTAAGGAGAAGACCATGAGTGAAAAGGACAAGAACAAGATGATTACCCGTCGCGATGCGCTAAAAAACATTGCGGTTGTCGTCGGAGCGGTGGCTACCACGACGATGATGGGAGCTGGTGTGGCAGATGCCGGAACCATGACCAAGACATCGGTGCAATATCAGGATACACCTAAAGGAAAGGATCGTTGTTCAGTATGTGCAAACTTCATTGCTCCACATAGTTGTAAGGTGGTGGCGGGTAACATCAGCCCAAATGGTTGGTGTATGGCCTTTGTTCCTAAGTCAGCATGAGATATCACCCCACCTCCTCCACTAAAGAGGGGTCTTTATAATAAGGCGGCGGATCGGTAGGCACGCCGCCTTATTTCTGCAGTTTATTCTTCAGGTCACCAAACCCCGCCTGAGCCTTGCCTATGTTTTTCTCTACGTTACCCTCAACCTCCTGTTTTTTGCTGCCACTAATCTTACCAAGAACTTCTTTTGACTTGCCTTTAACTTCTTTAATACGACCGTTTACCTGAT
>NZ_JBYCKR010000173.1:0-6254 GCF_057473505.1 Acidithiobacillus sp. TH-A35
TATCTACTCCCTGCCCCCAGAAGAGCCTGCAGGAATTCGTTCATAGCAAACTCCATGACCCTCCATGAACCATGGTCACTGGTGTCTCTTGCAATGGCACCAAGGGCAAGGTGGTAGGCATTATGTAATTGCACCAGATGGCTATCGTCCCCATACCCAAAACGATGCAATACGCTATGGCCGCGACACAGGCGACCATCCGTCAAGGACGCAATGTCAAGTTGTGTAGAATTGATTAGTAACATATTTTTTATGGCAGCATGCAATTTCAGGGTGCCGGCATAAAGACCGAACAGACTGACCGGTTGTGTGCCTGTATCGACGGCATAACTAGAGAGAAACTGCTGCAGACTGGTCAGCGGCAAGGGCTTGGATATCGCATATCCCTGCAGATAGGGCACACCTGTTGTGAGCATGGCACCGAGAATGTCCGATGTTTCCACTCCTTCAACTACCAGGTCCAGTTGCAGTTCTGAGGCCAGATCCTGAATGGTTCGGACGAAATGCAAGTCTTGCGGTCTTTCTCCGAGAAACCGGACAAAGCCTTGATCTAGTTTGATCTCGTCAATAGGGAGTTCTTTTAGACGTAAGAGGGAGGCATAGGCGCTACCCACATCATCAAGCGCCAGGCGAATGCCCATCCCTTTAATGTCATGCAAGACGGATAGCGCTACGTTGCGCTCCAGAAAATCGCTGCCCTCCAGAATCTCTAGGGTAATCCGTTGAGGGTCCACCCCACTGGCGCCGATTACGCCTTGCAGACAGGGTACACAATTCCCGCAGAATGACTCCGGAGCAACGTTGAAGGATACCCACAATGGCCACCCCAGATTATCCAGCTTTTTCAGGTCTTCCAACGCCTGAGTGAGGACCATACTGCTGAGATTACTCAGGTCGTTGACCGACAACTGAGGCAAGAATTCTGCCGGATACAGGATTTTGCCATCGTCATCCCGCAGCCGTGCCAGTGCTTCCACACCCACCACTTTGCGGCTGCCGCCACTCAGAACCGGTTGATACCAGACCTCCATGGCGCCTTCGCTCAATAGCCGTTGAGCTGGCGTACGCTGCCGTTCCCGTGCTGCATTTTTGTCACCGAACCTCCAGAAGTGCTCTCTATCCGCCTTATGGGACTTGCTCTCATAGAGGGCGTGGTCGGCGCTGCGCAGCAGTTGGTCACCCGTTTCTTCTTTCCCGAAGGGATACAGGGCGATCCCCATGCTCCCACTGATCTGGACGATCTCGCCATTGTTCAGTGGGATAGGGGTATTCATGGCTTCTTCTACCTTGGCGAGGATCGGGGTGAGATCATTCGGCCCAGAGAGGTCTTCCACCAGAAGCACAAACTCATCACCTCCTAGGCGAGCCACAAAGTCCGACTTACGCAATGCCTCCGGCAATCGCTTCCCCAGGGTCACGAGCACCGCGTCACCCGCTTCGTGGCCATAGGCGTCGTTCACAGGTTTAAAGCCGTCCAGATCCAGCATGCACACCGCCAGCAGCTTGCCATGCCGCTCTGCGCGGGCCATGGCTTGCTCCAGTTGTTCTTCCAGAAACCGGCGGTTTGGCAAATGCGTCAGCATATCATGGCGTGCCAGGTTTTCGATTTCTGCTTTTGCCTGTTCCAACTCGCGCTGTTCATAATATCGGCTCAGCCCCAACCCCAAGCTGGTAGCTAGCTGTTTCAATGTTTCCTGTAATGATCGCGTGAAGTGCTGAATTTCTTCGCTCTCGATCACCAGCACAGCAAATGGGATTTCCCCTCCACCCACAAACACGGGGATGGCCATAACGCTGCGGACTCGGTCAAATACACTACGGTCATCGCTGACATCTTGCGTCAGGGCCGATGAACTTGGATTCAGCGGGCCTTGCTGAAGCCCCGTACGGAACACCTCACCAGCCACGATAGTGGGGCATATTCCTTGCACTGGATATCGTAAGGGTACGGCTCTATCGGACAACGGATCGTCGTCCGTATCTGCCATCGCCTGTATGGTCAAAAACGCGCCTTCCAATTCTCTGGTAATGACATAGGCCCCAATTGCCTCCGTCTGCACTACCACATTATCCACCAGCCGTTGGTACATGGCCTGAAGGTTGTCCTGGCTCAGGAGATCCCGCTGAACCAGCAAGGTGACGGCCTGATATTGGCGCAGGCGTATCAATTGGCGAAGCAGATTTTGGGTAAACCAGCCGACGCCGCCAATCAGCAACAAGGCGAACAATAAAATAGGCAGCCGTTCCCGTTCGGCCCGCCAGAATACCTGACGGGCCGACAATGAGGCCCATTGCATATGTAACATTCCTGGGTGTCCTGGTACAGATATGGCCACCGTGCCGACGGGTATGGGTGAATGGGGCTCCGGCGGCGCCCAATGACCGCTCTTCCGAGAGGAAATCACCTGGCCTTGCGGATTGGTGAGCAGGACGATATGGGGAGAGGTGGAAAAGTCTGTCCGTATGGCTTGCTCCAGCACGGTGGCCTGCCAAAAGGCGAGGCCGAGAAACGTTACGCCCAGCGCTACAAAAAAGACGTTGCTCCACCACAGCATCCGCCGGTCCGGCTGGGACAGAAATCGTTCAGATGCGCTGGTCAGGAAGCCTCGGAATCGATCAGAAATAGACTGCCATGGTGAACCGGATGCAGGTCTGGTGGGCATTTTTTCGGTACTCCTGTGTCGCTGAGCACGTCGCCATTCTGCAGCGCATTGTATCATGTAAGGCAAAATTTAACTTCTCTCTCATTGGCCGACCGTTTTCGAGAGTCTTCAGATGGCGGTGATTGTTGCACAGTAAATCAAAGGGTTGCAATTATCGAAAACCATTCTCAAAAGACTGCTACGGTTTACAGTCATGGTGACGAGTTTCGAGGGATTGCTGGGCTGTAATCCGGTATCGGCGGCCGTGTCGGCCACCAGGTGAAGAACGCCTCTACCAAGGGCTTGGCTTTGGTCAGCCGGACATCCTGCTTTTTGGCTTCTTTCAGTCCCCGATCCCGAATCTCGGCTTCCAGTTGCAGCGGGGCCGGCTTTCCTTTACTTGATGAGGGATGCACGTTTCTCAACGCCCTCGAGGATCGGGACCAAAGTCGCTTCAGGCGCACCCGCCTTGGCGGCGAGCGCCTCGACTTCGGCAAGAGCCGCCTCGATCCGGGCAAGCAGGCCGGAAAAGATGCCGTCCATATCCTGCTTGCCCAGGCCCGCCGCCTGACCGGTCTGGTAGAAATGCCTCGATTGGATGTCCATGATGCGGTAATGGCGATTCTTGCCAACCGCCATGGCCAGTTTGATCTTGTGCGGCGAGAGTTGCGGATAGGGTGAAGCCGACATCACGTCATAGAGCGGGGTGAGCTTGTAGCCACCCGGCGTGAGAAAGACGGAGAAATTCTTGGCGTGCCCATCGATGGCCGCCAGAAGCCAAAATACTATCTGCGCCGCCATAAAGCGCAAGCGGTCTTCCCGAGGCGCAACTGCCCCGTTGAGAAACGCGAGAATGTCCTCAATACCCGGTCCGCCGTCAGCCTGATATTTGCGCGTCGGGGATACGCCCAGCGCCTGACAAGTATCCTCCTGCGGCAACCGATACAGGACCCCGTCTTGCCAAAGCCTGTCAAAACGCTCGACCACTAACACCGGCTTTCCGCCAAACAGCAATACTTTTGCATTCGCCGCTTCCAGACCCAAGGCACGGCAGAGCTCCAGGCACAGCCACTCGTTCCACGACGTATCGGAAAAGTCCGCACTGTTCCGGCCTTTCATGAGGGCCGGCTTGAAGATGTGCGAGGTCGGCGTCGGGCCAAGGGGGAGATTCCACTTTCCATCGATATTCAGGAAGGCGGTTTTCTCCTGCACCCCGGCAATCGAGATGCGGAAGTCGTCTTCCTCAGCATTAATGCCGAGTGGTGATGTCCCGAGTGCTTCGAGCCGCGCCGCGATTTCCTCGTCCGAGACCGGCCTGTAGATCATCTTGGTCGAATCACCGGGATCCATCTCTTCGGGGATGAAACGCAAAGCGCCGACGCAATCTCGCCCAATGGCGGCGAGCAAGTCGAATGTCCCGGCACTCTCAGCATGTTCGCGCGATGCAATCTTGTCCCGGACTGTGGAATCGTCAGGCAGCAGGCCGTCAAAAAAACTACTGACCGTCATCCCGCTCCAGGGCCGGTCGGATAGTGGCATCGAGAGGGAGATCGGAAAAGCGCGCTCGGAAGCCAGCCAGGCTGGGTCATACCGAAACAGGGTGGAGCCGTCGGGAGTGCGGAAGTAGACCCCGACCTTGGTGGAGCCGACATAGACCCGTACGGTCCGCGCTTTGCGCTTGCGCCCCATCCTCAATACTCCGTCGGATTGAATTCGGCCTTGCGGCGTGGCACCAGCGCCAAGTCCATGTCGAGCGCGGCCAGGACCTTGAGAAAAGTGTCTGCGCGTGCGCTATTGGCCCCGTTTTCAAGATTGGAGATAAGGGCCTGCCTTACCGAAGCCATGCTCGCCAGATCGACCTGACGCAGTTTTCTTTTCAGGCGTTCGGCCCGAATGGCTTCCCCAAGCTCTCTACTGTTCCTGATGGTCACGGTCATGAAAAACGCCTCTGCACATTCGATATACCGAATAAAAGCAGTATATACGATAAAGAAGATAATATCAATTTATGCGTTTTATCGTATGTCAATCAGCGACTATGATCGGTCATTTGTGATTGAGAAACAGCGTCAAGGTTGACCACCAAAGATCAGGGCATGATGCGGTAAATCTTGTTTCCGTTCATTCAGATAGTGAACTTCATGATCTGTCGTTGCGTAGTAAGCACTTGGGGCTGATACATGGTCATTGCTTGACCCTGATTGACAGCAGCAATATTGATAACATCGTGCGCTTCTGATAGTTTAGCGGCTTGATATTGTATTTGTAAGTAATCACTGTAACTATCTGGTCAAGGCGGTTGTTTGTAACTAATTGAAAGTAAATATTAAATATGAGTGGAGGGCAGAATCCCACCCTCTCCGCCAATCACCGTCCATCAGCGGACAGTCTCAGGTTTTTCTATGGCGACAAAGATCGGTCCCCTCGCAGTGGTAGCTGGTGAACCCCGTCAGGCCCGGAAGGGAGCAGCGGCAGCCGGTGATCCAGGTGCCGGGGTGCGGCTGGTTGGCGTCGCCACCCTATATTTCGGGCGCGCATGAGCGCCTACCTCGCGCTTGCCCGCCGCTGGCGGCCACAACACTTTGACGATTTTGTAGGGCAAGGGGCTGTGGTCGCTGCCTTGCGCCATGCCCTTGATTCCGGTCGCATTCATCATGCTTTTCTGTTCACCGGGACGCGGGGTGTCGGTAAAACGACCTTGGCGCGGCTACTGGCTAAGTGCCTGAACTGTGAGCGTGGTGTTAGCAGCAATCCTTGCGGAGAGTGCAGTGCCTGTCGCGGCATCGCCGCGGGAAATTTTGTTGATCTGCTGGAAGTGGACGCGGCGAGCCGCACCCGGGTGGATGAAACCCGTGACCTGCTGGACAACGTGCAGTACGCGCCTACGGTGGGTCGATACAAGGTGTACCTTATCGACGAGGTACACATGTTGTCCACGCACAGCTTCAATGCGCTGCTGAAAACCCTCGAAGAACCGCCGGAGCATGTCAAGTTTCTGTTGGCGACTACGGATCCGCAGAAACTTCCGGTAACCGTACTCTCCCGCTGTCTGCAGTTTAATTTGCGGAGGCTGGATATTCCGCAAATTCAGGGACGATTGCAGCAGATCATGGCGGCCGAGCAGCTACCTGCCGAGGATGCCGCACTGCAGATATTGTCCCGCGCTGCTGATGGGAGCCTGCGCGACGCCCTGAGTTTGCTGGATCAGGCCATTGTTCATGGTGGTGGCGTGGTTCAGCGTGATGGCGTGCTCGCGATGCTGGGGCGCAGCAGTGACGACGCAGTGCTGGGTCTGGTCGAAGCGTTGGTGGACCGGGATGCTGCGCAGGTATTTGCCATACTGGATGATCATCTGGCGCGAGGCATAGATGGCGCCGGCCTGCTCGATTTGGTCATAGAGGGCATGCACCGTCTTAGCTTGGCACAATTTCTTCCGACTGATCCGGAGGGTGATGGTGCGGAGGTGATCGTGCGCCTGCGCGAGCGGATCAGCCCGCTTATTCTGCAGTCCTGGTATTTTTTGCTGCTCTCGGCACGACGTGACTTTGCGCTTTATCCGGACCATCGGATGGCACTGGAAATGGCTTTTCTGCGGGTGTTGAGTTTTTCCGG
>NZ_JBYCKR010000174.1:0-4265 GCF_057473505.1 Acidithiobacillus sp. TH-A35
TTCTACAAGGCGCAGGCGATGCGGATGTCGGTGTGGGACAAACCGCGCGTCATCGGCTGTGCCGAGAACTATCCGCAGCACATCGCCCTGCCGCGCGGCTGCCTCGACGCCGCGCAGGAATTGCTACGCGACAACGGCATCCGCTGCGAACTGCGTGACGAGCGGGTTCCCGGTGAACCCATCGACGTACATTTCGCGGGAACCCTGCGCCTTGATCAGGAGGCGGCTGTCACCGCGATGTTGCGTCACGACGCGGGCGTACTGTGCGCGCCCACCGCCTTCGGCAAAACCGTCGTGGCGGCCGCAATGATCGCCCGGCATGGCGTGAACACCCTGGTGCTGGTGCATCGCACCGAATTACTCAAGCAGTGGCAGGAGCGGCTACAGTCGTTCCTCGGCGTGAGCAAGGGCGTGGTTGGCACGATTGGTGGCGGCAAAGCCAAGCCTACCGGCCAGATCGACATTGCCGTCATGCAGTCGCTGTCACGCCATGGTGAGGTCAATCCCATCGTCGAGAACTACGGTCACGTCATTGTGGATGAATGTCACCACGTCGGCGCGGCGTCTTTTGACGCCATCCTGAAGCGGGTCAAAGCGAAATATGTGCTCGGCCTGACCGCCACGCCGATTCGCCGCGATGGTCAGCAGCCCATCATCTTCATGCAGTGCGGACCGATTCGATATACGGCCGCGAAACCGATCGGCGCCCCGCATGATCTCGCGGTGGTGCCACGATTTCTCCATTCACGCATCGATCTGCCGCCCGAAGCCGGGATTCAGGACGTGTTCCGGCACCTTGCCAATGACCAAGCCCGAACGGAAGCTATTGCGGCCGAGATCGAAAATGCATACCGCCGGGACGGCAAGATACTGATGCTGACCGAGCGCAACGAGCATCTCGATGCTATCCATGCCGCTTTGGGTGGCAAGGTACCGCCCTTGTTCCTCCTGCACGGCCGGATGTCCAAAAAGCAGCGTGTTTTGGTCATCGCGGAACTTGGCGCGCTGCCACCGGACGCTCCTCGTGTGCTGCTCGCCACCGGCAAGCTGGTTGGGGAAGGATTCGACCATCCGCCACTGGATACACTGGTCTTGGCAATGCCGGTGTCGTGGAGGGGCACGTTGCAGCAATATGCCGGTCGGCTGCACCGGGAGCATGCCACCAAGACCCAGGTACGCGTCGTCGACTTCATAGACACCGGGCATCCGGCACTATTGCGAATGTGGGATAAACGTCAGCGCGGTTACCGGGCGATGGGTTATCGAATAACGGACGAGGGTACCGCTGATCTGTCCATGCCAACACCATGATGAGTGGTCAGTGGAACGTCAGCACTGCTCTGATACCTGCCGGAAGGCCTATGCGTGCTGCTCGGCCAAACCCGCCTGCCGAATTTCTCGTAAGCAGATCCTCATCATTTTAATTGATCCGTTTTGCAATTTTCCTCATAGCCATTGCCGGTGCAAAAGTGCTGGAGCGCTTTCCGACGGTGCGGCGCCTAGTGCTCATCGCGGATCGCGGGTTGTTGAGTCTGGACAATCTGGCAGCCCTGTAGGCGATTCGGCTGGCCAATGGGCAGTCGCTGGAGTTTATCATGGCCATACCCGGACGGCGGTATTACCGCCTGACCCTTCAGCAGAACCTCTGGGGAGAGTGGGAACTGGTGAAGAGCTGGGGACGGATAGGCCAGCGGCCTACCCGAGTGGTCCGACAGGGCATTTCATCACCTGATATGGCCGAGACCATAGCTGCCGATGTGGATAAACAGCGACGCCAGCGGGGGTATCTCTACTGTATCAAGCCGTAGGCCGTAAGCGTTTGTGACACGATAGCCTCAATCATCTAATATTGCAGAATCGTTTTTAGTACGTACAAAGGTACTCCACCCCATGATCATCAAAGAACGGGATACCACCTGGCGCAAAAAGACCATGGAACTGGATCTCCTGCTGTCCTGTAATCTCACGCCTGAGCACCGCCGACTGGTCGAGCAAGAGAAGCGGAACCTGCAAGCCGGAGAAAGTGCTGAAGCTCAGGTTGCCTATGATCTCAATTTTCGGTTCAGGGAATACAAAAACTGGGTGGTGCTCCATGACCTGCGTCTGGTCGATGGTAATGATGTTGCGCAGATTGACCATCTGCTTATCGTACGCACTCTGGATTTCTTTGTTCTGGAAACTAAAAATTACGCCAGGGGCGTGCGAATATCACCACAGGGGGAGTTTGAGGCCTATCCCAAGGAAGGGAGTCCCTATCCAATAGACTCACCGGTTGCACAGAATGATCGGCACATCATGTTGCTGCAACGCCTGCTAAAACGGTACAAGGCCATTCCTCGCCGTATGGGTCTGACGCAACCAATCTTCCACAACTATGTGATGATCTCCGGTCGGGGACGTATTGATCGTCCGACCCCTGACAGCTTTTCCAATGTCATCAAGGGAGACCTTTTCTATGAGAACGCGGTGCGGACATTCCAGAAGACGTTCACCTTTCTGGATGCCGTACGACGGTTACCACAGGCTATCGGCCGGAATAACCTACAGTCCATAGGGCAACAAATCGCATCCTGGCATCAACCGGCACCCTATCCGGATTACCGGAAACGGTTTGGGATTACTGAGGATGAAATACAGGGCGCGAGTCAGGCACCATCCAGCGTATTTGGTAATCAAGACACTGACTCTTCTATTCTGCGGACGCAGTCAAAGCCGTCGGAAGACATCACAAAGTCGGAGAAGTTTTGCTTTCAATGTAGGGCACCCATTAGCCAGGAGGAAGCCCATTTTTGTTTTACGCGCAAGGACCGATTTGGTGGGCGAGCATACTGTCGAGCACATCAGAAACAGTTTCAGCAGTAGAAACGGCCCGCTCTGCTCGCCAGAAGAAAAAGTGTGTCAGTTTTAAATCCCGTTGACAGCATTCTAGTGAAATGCAGGATATGGATGCCGGTACGGGGGAATAAGGCACCTGTATGGGCTGGGTCGTACTTGCACCCTGTTCGATGATGGTCGGGAATGGGCAGCAGCGCGGCTGATGTGGGTACAGGGGGTGACACAGCAGGCAATTGATCAAAGTGGCTCACACTCAACTGAACCGACCTATATCAGATAATAGCGCCCAGCGCCGCCGGTAGGTGGGCACGTAAGGGGGAAGGGCGGGCGCCTTGTTTCTCAGATTGGAAGAGAAGATGTTGTGCCGGAGATATACTCCAGCCTACATCAGCAAAGGAGTTTTAAACCATGCGTCATGTTGTAATTTTGACTGCAGTAATCACCGCCGCGATCAGTGTGCCAACTCTGGCAGCAGATGCCCCTATGCAGCCCGGGCTCTGGGCCATGCAGATTTCCGGAACGACCAAGGTGTCGTCGCCGCCCATCAGCACGCCCATGCAGCGCAGCATGCAACTCTGCGTAAAGGCCAATCAAAAGCCGGAATCGGTGTTTTTACCTGCGGGCAGCGTACATTGTAGCAGCAGTCATAAGACCTTATCGGATGGCAAAACCCAGTGGACTTTCCATTGTCTGGCTCCGGGTGCCGTAGTCACGCAGGTAGGGTGGTTTCGGACCAGCGCCCATCATCTTGACTCGCATTGGGTTATCACTGAAGAAATCAACAGCGCCGCGCATTACACGACCGTTACGACCATGCAGATGCAGGGCAAACATCTCAGTGATCATTGCGGGGCTGTGAAATAGAGGAATGCATCTCAGTTTTGAGATGGGGCGGTTCACCCTGGCATGTTAATCAGCGTTATCCGTTAGCCACCTGTCAGCATCAGGATTTTACCGCACTATGTCGTGAAAATTAGCTCCCTAACTCGCTGAAGGAGAGTAAGAATTGCCAGAATAGTGATCTGGTCGTGGGTGAACAATCTTGACGCTGATCCCTGCTGAAAACTGACCAATCACAAGCGCTGATTGACACCCTTCGGGTAACCAGTCCTCCATGGACGGAGGCAGGAGATAACTGGTCTTGCGGTCGGGGTCTATAAAGTGGGCCACCGTTCACTCATCATATTGAATTATAATTAATTATACCTCAATAGGCTGGCCCGTGAAAGTCCGACTAATGGCTGCTAGGGAAATGATAGCGCCGCAGGGGTATGCCCGTATATTTACCCGCCTTGTTCGCCGACCGTCAGTCCAGCAGGCTCGCCTGCGCCTGAAAAACCGATGGCAGGTGTGCGGGAGCCTTGATCCGTAGCTGTTTGTTGATGTTCAACCGCCGAATACCACATTGATGGCCGAAGGTGCGACGCCCA
>NZ_JBYCKR010000175.1:0-4453 GCF_057473505.1 Acidithiobacillus sp. TH-A35
GCCGTTAGCGTCAGAAGGATATCGGCGTACCAGGCGCAATTGAGGCCCAGCGACTCATCCACTTCCGCGTCTCGCCCCCCATATCGATACGCGCGGAATGCACGCCCAGCAGCTTCCACGGCAAGATCTGGTCGCCCTCAGCACAGCGCAGCACCACAGGCGCACCGCTGCTGCCACGGTGCGTCCGCGCGTCCGTAAGAAAATATCCTTGCCCCTGAAAGCGCAGGCCGAAGGAAGAGGCAATGACTGCCTGCCGTACCACTGGCAGATGATGGAGCGTGTCATGAAAGCCCAGCGGAAAGCCCACCACCAGCAACAAACTACCTACTTCAATTTCTTGAAATGCGCTTTGCAAATGCGCCGGTGTAAAGCACTGGATCACTACCGACTCCGGTAAATCACTGCGATCAATCTCAATCACTGCAACATCAATTTCTCCTCCGCTATCTTTGCCCTGGCGCCAGAGACTTTTGCCATCGCGGTAAAGATAAACCGACAACACGGTTGCGCGGGTTAAATTCTCGGCATCGGTGTATGGAGTTCAATTTCAATACGGTTCGGGAAGTGTTTGCTGGGTTTGTCAGTCACTACATGCCTGCTGGTGACGAAAAATAGTCGCTTGTCTCGTGCGAAAAAGAAACCACTGGCGCGGGTGAGCAACCGGTCATTATCAAACGTCGACACGCGGGCCATGGTTAAGAGCAGGGATTCAATCATGGGGATCTTTTGCCCGTCGTCGGATCAGTCTCTACCGTCAGCGGTCACGTTGTGATTGACCACCAGCGACTCATCGACCACTTCTGCCGGTTCGTGTGCGCAGCATGGATGTTAAAAATGAAGTCACTTCCCGGTGCATTCACTTCATAACTCAACGCCAGGGAGAGACGCAGACGAATCATGGCCAAGGCACCTCTCTGCGGGCTAAATGTACGTTGATCACTGGGCCAGGTTTTCCCAGATAGCTGATGACGCGTCTGATGAGTATGCCGCATTGCTGACCGGTGATCCAACCTGGGGGACTACGCAGTCTCAAGCTTTTGTTTTGCGCTGCTTTCGCCTATGCTTCCTGGCGACTCTTGCCACCCCCATTAGGTGGCGTCGCGTCTACCGCTCTCCATAAACAGGTTGCCAGAATGAACCAAAAGTGACTACGACGTTGTGCTGGAAACGCGCCCCATGACCAAGATGCAGGATGATGCAGGAACGCGAGGGCAACGACTGGGCACTTTCGCAGTAAAGTGGTTATTGCAGTGGACCGCACTATGGCCGGACACATGGCGTTCACGCTGTGGTGGCTGGTTGGGGCTGATCGTCATGGCGGGACTCCCCAAGATACGCCGGGTGGTAGACATCAATCTGGAGATTGCCTTTCCTGACTGGTCATTAGCCGGCCGTCAGCAGTTGCGTCGGCGTAATTTTCGTGAACTGGGGCGCACAGCGTTGGAACTGGGGCCGATCTGGGCGCGGCCCTTGCCGAAGACGCTGGGGATGGTGCGGGAGGTGGAGGGCGCGGAGGCTGTTGATCACGCCCTCGCCCTGGACCGTGGGGTCATCCTGTTTACCGCGCATTTGGGTCCCTGGGAGGCGGCGGTGCTTTATACCGGCCAGCGTTGGCCGATTACCGGCATGTATCGGGCATTGCGAAATCCGGGCATGGATGCTCTGATGCGGCACAGCCGAGAGCGCAGCGGGGCCCGTCAGCTCAACAAAGAACGAGGTATTCGCCCCTTGTGCCGCCTCCTCAAGAAAAAAGAAGTCATCGGCATCCTGACCGACCAGAATGTCGATCCCCGAGAAGGTGTGTTTGCGCCATTTTTTGCGTATCCGGCTTGCACAACCCCCGTGCTGGGGCGGCTGGCAGCGCGTGACCGGGTGCCGGTTTTCGGCATGTTTGCCTATCGTCTGCCGCAAGGGTCGGGGTTCAGAATTGAATTTGTACCGCTGCCCGACACTTTCCCCAGCGGCGATGCAGTGGCCGATGCAACCCTCATGAATGCCTGCATGGAAACCGCCATTCGCAAAGCACCTGAGCAATATTGGTGGGTGCATCGCCGTTTCAAGGACCAGCCCGCACCGCGCAAACGGCCTTACTGACCCCACAAGATTATAGACACTACGGTGTCATCTGGCCAAAGCGCCCGCTGTTGAAATCCGCAATGGCCTGCTTGATTTCACCCTCGCTATTCATCACGAAGGGGCCGTAGCCAACGATGGGCTCGTCAATCGGCTCACCACTCAAGAGCAGGACGCTGGCATCGCTGTTAGCTTCAATGGAAAACTCCTGGCTTGCCGCGTCCAGCACCAGCATTTGCGCCGCACGCACTACGGTATCGGCATTCACCAGCACGGTTCCCCGGAGCACGATCAGCGCAGTGCTCCAGCCATCGGGCACGGATAACGTACTCACACCGCCCGCCCTCAGGCGCAGGTCCCATATGTGCATCGGCGAGAAAGTGCTGGCCGGACCACGCTGTCCGGCATACGCACCGGCGATAACCCGCAGCGTTCCGGTGTCGTCAGGCAGCACAATCTCCGGAATATCCTGATCGACAATGGCCTGATAACCGGGCGCGGTCATCTTGTCTTTAGCTGGAAGATTGACCCAGAGCTGCACCATCTCCAGCTCGCCACCCGCCGCCGTGAAGGCCGGAGAGTGGAACTCTTCATGCAGAATCCCCGATCCGGCGGTCATCCATTGCACATCGCCGGGACCAATAACCCCACCCTGCCCGGTGGAGTCGCGATGCGCCACCTCTCCCTTATACACAATCGTCACCGTCTCAAAGCCGCGATGCGGATGCTGCCCCACCCCCCGCGGCTGTTGTGTCGGCGTAAAGGCCATGGGACCGGCGTAGTCCAGCAGCAGGAAGGGGCTGAGCGCCTTGCCGTGACTGTGATATGAAAACATGGAGCGCACCGGAAAACCGTCCCCCACCCAGTGGGAATGCGGTGCATCATAAACACCCAGCACTTTTTTCATGACTATCTCCTGAATATAGGGTTTAACCAGCTCACAAATATACTATAGGTTGAGGAGTGGGACGGTTTGTTACCGGATTTCTGGTATATACTCGCAACACGGGCAGGATTGGGGGCTTGTGGGGCTGGAGTACGCCGGGACATCGGTGTCCTGAGCGCGGCGGCTCCCGGCCATTCACGAGCAGGCAATGGCCGTCATTCTTCAGCCATGCCACCATCAAGACCAACGTTGGTAAGCGTGGCGAGTATTCCATGACAAAGCGTCGTATAGCCTTAGCGAAGTCGTAGGAGGAAGCGGGAATGAGCCTGCGCAGATGTTTACTGGATTGCTTTCGTGCAAATGCCCGCGAACAGTCAAAGGATCTGTACCGAATCACGCCGATCGGCTTGGCGCTGGGCCTCTGGTTTTCTCTATTCCTGTTTGTGCCCGGACAGGCTGTGGCGACCCTCTTCATAAAAGTGGTTACGCTGCCTTTCTTACTGGCAATAGCCTGCTGGATACGACTCATGCGGGGGAGAACGCAACATTAATCACTATTCCCGGGACGGCAACAGGAGCGCTCTTTTGATTGCGGTAAGTGTCCGCTGCATCAACGCCATCGGCTCGGTACCCACCCCCGCATGAGTCATTCGGAAATCGAACCGGGCTTTATCGTCCTCCACGGCGACCGTCTGGAGTGGCTCGGCGATGCCGTTCTGGAATGGCTGCGCGAGCACCCGCTTCGGCCGCTGGAAGAGGAAATCTTTCTCGTCCAGAGCAACGGCGTTGCCGAATGGCTGCAATGGACCCTGGCAGCCCATGAGGGCATCTGTGCCGCGGTGCGCGTCGCTCTGCCGGGGCGTTTTCTCTGGGAAAGCTATGGACGGGTGCTGGGCACCAGCATCGTCTCGGCCCGCTCGCCGCTGGACAAGGCCCCCCTCACCTGGCGACTGATGCGGCTCTTGCCGGAACTGCTGTCCCATGCCGATTTCACTCCCTTGCGGCATTTTATCGGCCAGTCACAGCGGCCGGACGGCGCATTGGAGCGGCGCTGGCAAATGGCCGCGCAGATCGCCGATCTCTTCGACCAGTATCAGGTCTATCGTGGCGACTGGCTGGCGGACTGGGCCACAGACCAGTCCCTGCTGCGGCGGGGCGATGGCGAGCGGGTGACTCTGCCCGCAGACCAGCGCTGGCAACCCCGGCTCTGGCAGGCGTTACGGCAGAACCTGCACAGCCGCGAACAGGGTCAGGCCCTGGGCCGGGCGCAGGTGCATGACCGGTTCCTCGCCGCCCTGAACGCCGGGCGCCCCCCTGCAACATCGTTGCCCCGCCGCGTCATCCTCTTCGGGGCGGCCACACTGCCGGAACAGAGCTTGACCGCGCTGGCCGCACTGGGCCAGCAGATGCAGGTGATCCTTGCGGTGCCCAACCCCTGCCGCTACCACTGGGCCGACATCGCCTCGGGACGGGAATTGCTCAAGCGCGAACGCC
>NZ_JBYCKR010000176.1:0-2807 GCF_057473505.1 Acidithiobacillus sp. TH-A35
AATACGCCATAGGCGCCGTCGATGAAGATGGGCGGATATGGACCGATCCCATGGCCAGTCGCCTGGGTATCGACGCGCAGTACATTCGCGACGAAGCGGCCCGGCAACTGGAGGTGATCAAAGCGCGGCGCACGCAATACACGCCGATTCACCCGGCCATCGATCCCCAGGGCCGTATCGTTATTGTGGTTGACGACGGCGTCGCCACCGGCGCTACTCTGGGGGCTGCATTGCGTCTCCTTCGCCAGCAGCGACCTGCCCGCCTGATCGCCGCTTTTGCCGTGGCCCCTCCCGACACCATCGCGCAGTTGCGCCCCCTCGCCGATGATCTCGTTTATTTGGCGGCCCCGAAACCATTTTATGCGGTGGGCGAGTTCTTTACAGACTTCCGTGAAGTCAAGGACGAAGAGGTGCTGGAGATTTTGCGCGCAACATCGCCCAGGCAGGAACCGGAGCAGCCATAAACATGCCCATTCTCAATTCTGATATTGTCCACATCTTCGACGAAATCGCCGATCTTTTGGAGATTGAGGACGCCAATCCCTTCCGGGTACGCGCCTACCGCAATGCCGCCCGTCTCGTACAAGGCCTGAGCAGCGACGTCAAGACCATGGTAGAGGCCGGTGAAGACCTCACCGAGCTGCCCGGCATCGGCGACGACCTGGCTAAAAAAATCATCGAGATCGTTACCACGGGCCACTGCTCCTTTCTCGAAAAACTGGAAAAACAGACCCCGCCGGCATTGACGGAGCTGCTCAAGGTGCCGGGCCTTGGACCTAAGCGGGTCAAGGCGCTTTGGCATGAACTGGACGTGGAGACCGTGGACCAGCTCACCCGCGCCGCCCGGGAGGGGCGCATTCGCAGTGTCCCCGGTTTTGGCGAGAAGACCGAAACGCGCATCCTGGAAGCCCTTCAGGCCCAGATCGCCGCCGTTCCCCGTTTCCCTATCGCCATCGCCGCCCCGTATGCAGCCGCCCTGGTCCACTACCTGCAGAACATACCCGGCGTGCGGCGGGTGGTGGTGGCCGGCAGCTTCCGGCGTGGCAAGGACACGGTGGGCGACCTGGATATACTGGCTACGGCCACTGCCGACAGTCCGGTGATGGAGCGCTTCACCGCCTATGAGGACGTGGCGGAAGTCCTCTCCCAAGGCACTACCCGGGCCACCGTCATCCTGCGGAACAAACTCCAGGTGGACCTACGCGCCGTGGACGAATCCGCCTATGGTGCCGCCCTGCATTATTTCACCGGCTCCAAGGCCCACAACATCGCCATCCGCCGCATGGGTCAGGATATGGGTCTGAAAGTCAACGAATATGGGCTTTTTCGCGGGAAAGAACGTATTGCCGGCGAAACGGAGGAATCCGTCTACGCCGCTGTCGGCCTGCCCTATATTGAGCCGGAACTGCGGGAGAACCGCGGCGAAATCCAGGCCGCCCGCGCCGGACATTTGCCGAAACTGGTGGCGATGGGCGATTTGCGCGGCGACCTTCACGCCCACAGCAAGGCCAGCGATGGTCACTATAGCGTGCGGGACATGGCTGCGGCGGCCAAGGCCGCAGGTCTGGAATATCTGGCTATCACCGAGCACAGCCGCCACCTGACCGTCGCCCATGGCCTCGACCCGGTGCGTTTGCGCCGGCAGCTGGACGAGATTGATGCCCTTAATAGGGGACTCGATGGCATCACGCTCCTCAAGGGCATAGAGGTGGACATCCTGGAAGACGGCAGCCTGGATTTGCCCGACGGTATCCTGGGTGACCTGGACCTGGTAGTGGCTGCGGTGCACTACCGGTTCGATCTGCCCAGGGGCAAACAAACCGCACGCATCCTCAAGGCTATGGACAGCCCCCATTTCACCATCCTCGCCCACCCCAGCGGGCGGCTCATCGGCAGCCGGGAAGCCATGGATGTGGACATGCCCCGCATCATCCGCCATGCGCGCGAGCGGGGCTGCTTTCTGGAGATAAACGCCCAGCCCGAGCGCTTGGATCTCGTCGACATACATGCCCGGATGGCCAAGGAAGAAGGGGTGCTGCTGGCCGTCAATTCCGATGCCCACAGCATTCACGACTTCGACAACCTGCATTTTGGCCTACAGCAGGCGCGGCGCGGCTGGCTGGAGAAGAAAGACGTGCTCAATACGAGGACCCTCAAGGCGTTGCGGCCACTGCTGGCGGCGACCATGAGCAGCTAGGCCGACGCGTGCAGGACCTGTTTCACCGCCCTATCCCATCGGCGGCTCCGGCTGCGGCTTTGAAATGGCGCTGAAACCACTCCAGGGCCAGGCGGGCCGCCGCTTCCAGCGTCCCTCGTTCCTCAAAGAGATGGGTGGCGCCGGGGACAATGGCCAGTTCCTTCTCCGCCCGCAAAGCGGCGAAAGCCTGCTCATTCAGGCCAATCACCACATCGTCTAAGCCGCCGACAATAAGGAGGGTGGGCGCTTTTACCTGGGTGATGGCGGGACCGGTGAGATCGGGTCGCCCGCCGCGGGAAACCACCGCAGCGATAGCGTCACCAAACTGGGCGGCAGCGCGCAGGGCCGCCGCAGCGCCGGTGCTGGCGCCGAAATAACCCAAGGGCAGGCCCGCCGCCCCCGGCTGTCGCTGTGTCCAACGGGTGGCTAACGCCAGGCGCTCGCTCAGCAGACCGATGTCGAAGCGGGTGGCGTAGACCCTGTCCTCCTCTTCACTCAGCAGATCAAAGAGCAAGGTACCAATACCGCCATCAAGCAGTATCTGTGCCACGTAATTGTTCCTGGGGCTCAGGCGGCTGCTGCCGCTGCCGTGGGCGAAGAGCACCAGACC
>NZ_JBYCKR010000177.1:0-2875 GCF_057473505.1 Acidithiobacillus sp. TH-A35
CAAGGCATAGCGCAGCAACGTCCGCGCATCCGGTCCACTCAGGTCCAAAGGCCGCATGTGCGAGACATCAAAAAGCCCCGCCGCCTGCCGCACCGCCTCATGCTCCGCCAATTGCGAGCCGTAGTTCAGGGGCATCTCCCAACCCGCGAAATCCACCATGCGCGCGCCATGAGCGACATGCCAATCATAGAGCGCCGTGCGCCGTGCTGAGATCGTGCTCATAAAGCGGCCACCACCGCCGTCACGCCCGGCATCTCTGCAATAAGCGCTGCCCACTTTGTCTTATTCATGCCATCACCTCTTTATGTTGGCGATCAATCCCGGAAGTTGTTGAATTGTATTGGTAGACCAAAATCGTGCCCCCGCAGCGCGGCAATAGCAGCCTGCAGCTCGTCCCGGCTCTTGCCGGACACCCGCAACTGGTCCCCCTGAATACTGCCCTGCGCCTTGAACTTACCGTCCTTTAGGAACTTGACCATGCGCTTGGATACTTCTGTCTCCAAACCGACTTTCAGGGCAAGCACCTGCCGCTCCATGCCGCCCGCCGCAGACGCCACTTTGCCCACATCCAGGGCCTTCAAATCCACTCCGCGCTTCACTAGGCGCGCCGAGAGCAAATCAATCATCTGCCCCAGCTTATATTCATCCTCAGCGACCAGGATGATCTCCTTCTCCTTACGCTCCATCGACGCTTTGCTGCCCTTAAAGTCATAACGGGTAGTGATTTCCTTCACCGTTGTATGCAGGGCATTATCCACTTCCTGCATATCCACTTCAGACACCACATCAAAACTTGGCATAAAATCTCACTTCAAGAATGTGTATGGGAATGGGAAACATGGGCATGCCCCTCGCGGCTTCCGGTCCGACAGCCGGGGCAATCTGTCACCCAGCGCACCCCCTCCGGGGTAATTTCTTTCTTCCAGAAAGGCGCACTGGTTTTCAGGGCATCAATCAAAAAACGGCAGGCATCAAAGGCCGCCGCCCGGTGCCGCGACCAGACCGCCACCATCACAATATTGTCCTGGGGCGCCAGATGACCATAACGATGAATGACTAGACTATCGAGAATATCGTAATGCCGGGCCGCCTCGGCACCGATGCGTTCCAGTTCGCGCTCCGTCATCCCCGGATAATGCTCGATCTCCATGGCGAGGATATCCGCCGCCTCACTATAATCGCGCACCGTCCCGATAAAAGTGACCGAGCCACCGGCCCCGGCAATGGCATCCACTGGAAAAGCCGCCATCTCCGCCATGGGATTGAAATCTTCTTGCTGAACCTTAACGATCACGCCTAACCTCCAGTTACCGGAGGAAAAAATGCCACCTCATCACCATCATGTACCACGTCAGAGAAAGGCACATGCTGCAAATTCACCGCTGCCAGCAGATGGGCACCTTGCAGCGCCACGCCGACAGCCCCTTCCGCCAGTACCAACACCTCCGCCACCGTTACGCCGCCATCCGGCACCGGCAAGGACATTTCCTCCACCCCAGTGCGCTCGCGCACACTGGCAAAAAATTTCACATGGATCACGAAAAGCGGCACCTCAGCAAGAGGCGAAATGATAACGCCCCCAACCCCCAAGCTTCAACCATGCACGAAATCTTTACAGCTATCGCCTTTCCGCCTATCTTTGCGCCATGGAAACCTTCTTCAGTCATTACCTGCTCTTCCTCGCCGACACCGCGACCATTGTAGTTGCCCTGCTTATGGTTGCCGGCGGCCTCACCGCTATCGCCCTGAATAAACGCAAAAGACCTGCGACCGGGCAGGTGCAGGTCAGCGACCTGCGCAAGCAACTAGAACAGTCCAGCGAAAACGTCCAACAATATCGTCTGGAAAAAAAAGCCCTGAAGGTCCACCAAAAGGCCCTCAAAAAAGACCGCAAAGCCAAGGACAGCAACGTCGAAAGCTGTACCTACCTGCTCGATTTCAAGGGCGACCTCCGCGCCTCTGCCGTCAGCGCCCTGCGTGAAGAAATCTCCGCTATTATCCAGGCCGCCAAACCCGGCGATACCGTCCTGCTGCGCCTGGAAAGTGGCGGCGGCATGGTCAACACCTACGGCCTCGCGTCGGCCCAGCTATTGCGCCTGCGCGCCGCCAAAATCCATGTCACGGTACTGATCGACGCCGTCGCCGCCAGCGGCGGCTACATGATGGCCGTCACTGCCGACCGTATCGTCGCCAGCCCCTTCGCCCTCATCGGCTCCATTGGCGTGGTCGCGCAGATCCCCAACTTCCACCGCTGGCTGCAAGACCGCAACATCGACTGGGAACAATTCACCGCCGGCAAATTCAAGCGCACGGTCACCCTCTTCGGCGAAAACACCGACACTGGCCGCGCCAAGCTGCGCGAAGAACTGGAAGAAACCCACGCCCAGTTTCGCAACTTCGTACAACAATACCGTCCGCAGTTGGATTTGGAACAAGTCGCCACCGGCGAAGCCTGGCTGGGCAGCAAGGCCTTACAACTCGGATTGGTAGATCAGCTCGCCACCAGCGACGAAATCATCCTGGAAGCGGCACAAAAGGGCAAAGTCCTCGCCCTCCATTATCAGCGCCAAAAGACACTTCCCCAACGCCTCGGCTTCGCTGCCCAGCAAAGCTGGGACAAACTCTGGCAGATACCGATCTCTTAAAACACCTCGCCATAGGCCCGTCGATCCGCTCCCAGCTCGATCCGCTCCCAGCACAACACCCATTGCAAATTAACGAGATTAGTTCTACATGCGTGTGGGTAACAGTAAACGGGATCAGGTGAACACATGGCGACAGCCTTGGGTAAAGACAAGAAATCCGCCATCCGCGAGGCGAAGACCTACGACTTTACCTGGGAGGCGACATCGCCCGGCGGGAGCGAAAAGAAAAA
>NZ_JBYCKR010000178.1:0-4277 GCF_057473505.1 Acidithiobacillus sp. TH-A35
CCATCGCCGCAGCACCCGCGCCGCTGACGCAACCCAGGCGGTCAGCATCGGCAATTTCGATGGGGTGCATCGCGGCCATCAGGCACTGCTGGGGGCCATGCGGGAAAGTGGGCTACCCACTGCAGTGCTCACCTTCGAGCCCCTACCCCGAGAGTTTTTTCGATGTGCGGACGCGCCACCACGCCTCAGCAGCCTGCGCGAGAAGGTAGTAGCACTCCGCCAAAACGGGGTACAGAGCATCACTTGCCTGCCTTTTAATCAGGCGCTGGCCAACCTGTCTGCTGAGAATTTCATTACTCAGATACTGGTCAAACAATTGCGCTGCGGGCTACTGAGCGTCGGTCACGACTTCCGCTTTGGGGCGGGACGGCTGGGTGATCTGGACATGCTCCTCCGCTTCGGGCAACAGTATGGCTTTTCGGTGAAAGAGCAGCCCCCCTTTCTGCTCGACGGCAAACGGGTGAGCAGCACCGGCATCCGCGCTTTTTTACAGACCGGAAACTTGGCACAGGCGGCGGCTTGGCTGGGACGTCCCTATGCCCTCTGTGGACGGGTCGTGCATGGCGATCATCTGGGCCGTGAACTGGGCTTTCCGACTGCCAATATCCCCCTGAATCGCCGCCCGGTGCCGGTCAAAGGTATCTTTGCCGGACGCCTGTTGAGTCCGAAAGGAAACTGGATCGCCGCCATCAGCATCGGTCTGCGCCCCACCGTCGGCAGCAAGCAGATGGTACTGGAGGCCCACTGTCTGGATGCGGACAGCCCCGATCTCTATGGACAGGAGGTTTCTGTAGAGCTGCACCACAAGCTGCGGGACGAAGAGAAATATGTGGATCTCGACACCCTCAAGGCCGCCATCGACAATGACGTCGTGAACACCCGAAGCTTTTTCGCCGAACATCCCCAGGACTTTGAATAATCATGGACTACAAGCAAACCCTTAACCTTCCTAAAACCGACTTTCCCATGCAGGGAAAATTGCCGGAGCGTGAACCCGCGACCCTGGCCCGCTGGCAGGAGCATGAGCTATACGGAGCGCTGCAAAAGGCGCGTGCTGAAAGCCCCACGTTCATCCTGCATGATGGCCCACCCTACGCCAACGGCAAGATTCATATCGGCCATGCGGTCAACAAGGTGCTCAAGGACATCATCAACAAAAGCAAGCTGAGCGAAGGCTTCCGGGTGCCGTATGTGCCGGGCTGGGACTGCCACGGACTGCCTATTGAGATCCAGGTGGAAAAGGAACTGGGACGTCCCGGCGAAAAGGTCACGGCCCAAGCCTTCCGCAATGCCTGCCGTGCTTATGCCGAAGGCCAGATTGCCGGGCAACGCCAGGATTTCGAGCGCCTCGGTATTATCGGGGACTGGGAGAAACCCTACCTGACCATGCACTTCCAGGCCGAAGCCAACATCTTGCGGGAACTCGGTCGCCTGACGGTGAGCGGCCAGGTGGTACGCGGTGCCAAGCCGGTACACTGGTGTGTGGACTGCGGCAGCGCCCTGGCAGAGGCGGAAGTAGAATATCAGGATCGCAGCGATCCTTCTGTCGACGTCGCCTTCGTCGTCGCCGACGCCGCAGACCTGAGCCAACGCCTTGGCCTCGCTGAACCTGCAGAGGCCAGCGTGGCGATCTGGACGACCACGCCGTGGACCCTGCCCGCCAATCAGGCGGTAGCCGTGCACCCCGAATATACCTACGTATTGCTGCGCTCCGGCAACCGGCATCTGATCCTCGCCGCGGCACTGGCAGAAAGCGCCCTCGCCCGCTATGGTCACCCGGAAGCAGAAGTACTGGCCGAGTTCGCCGGTGTGGTGCTGGAGGGCCTCCGCCTCAAACACCCCTTCCTGGATCGGGAAGTGCCGGTCATCCTCGGTCAGCATGTAACCCTGGAGGCAGGCACCGGCTGCGTGCATACTGCCCCCGCCCATGGTGTGGATGACTATGAAGCGGCCCGGCACTATCACCTGCCGGTGGACAGCCCACTGCTCGGCAACGGCCGCTTCAAAGATGATCTGCCCCTGAGTCTGGGGGGTATCACCGTGCAGGAAGCCAATGAACGGGTACCTGAACTCCTGCGCGAGCGCAGTGCCCTGCTCCATTTTGAGAAAATCCGTCACAGCTACCCCCATTGCTGGCGCCACAAGACCCCCCTGCTCTTCCGCGCCACACCCCAGTGGTTCATCAGCATGAGCGCCAACGGTCTGCGCGAAAAGGCCATCGCTGCTATCGACGCCACCCGGTGGATTCCCGACTGGGGCGAAGACCGCATCGCCGGTATGGTCAACCAGCGTCCGGACTGGTGCATCTCCCGGCAACGCGCCTGGGGCGTGCCCGTCGCGATCTTCTCCTGTGCCCAGTGTGGCGAACCCCTGCGCGATGCCGACACCTTCGAGCGTATCGCCCAGGCGGTTGAAACGGGCGGGGTCGATGCCTGGTTCAACCAGCCGGACAGCGATTTTCTGCCTGCGGATGCCCGCTGCAGCGGCTGCGGCCACGATCACTTCCACAAGGTCACGGATATTCTCGACGTCTGGTTCGACTCCGGCTGCACCCACGCTTTTGTACTGGAGCAGAGGCCTGAGTTGCATAGCCCGGCCGATCTTTATCTGGAAGGCTCCGATCAGCATCGCGGCTGGTTCCAGTCTTCCCTGCTGGAGTCTGTCGCCAGCCGCGGGCGGGCACCCTACAAGGTGGTGCTAACCCACGGCTTCACCGTCGATGGCGAAGGCCGGAAGATGAGCAAGTCCGTGGGCAACGTCATTGCCCCGCAGGCAATCATCGACCGCTACGGCGCGGACATCCTGCGGCTCTGGGTGGCCTCGGAGGACTACCGCAGCGAGATCCCCATCTCCGACACCATCCTCAAGCAACTGGGCGACAGCTACCGGCGCATCCGTAATACGGCCCGCTATATGCTGGGCAACACCCACGACTTTAATCCGGCCACGGATGCCCTGCCCACGGCGGATCTGCTGGAAATGGACCGCTGGATGCTGGCCCGTACCGCGCTCCTGCAGGAGGAAATTCGCGCTGCCTATAGCGAGTATCAATTCCTCCGCGTCCAGCAGCGTCTGCATCACTTCTGCTCAGTGGATCTGGGCGGGCTCTATCTGGATGTGATCAAAGATCGCCTCTACACCACGCCCGCCGCCTCGCGGGCGCGGCGCTCGGCACAGACGGTACTCTGGCAGATGCTCGAAGCTATGGTGGTGTGGATGGCCCCCATCCTGAGCTTCACCGCTGAAGAAATCTGGAACGAGATGGGCAATCGCCCGTCCCCCAGCGTGTTTTATGCACAATATCCGAAAATTATACTACCTGCTGATAGTGAAGCACTGGATGTACGTTGGGAGCGGCTTAGTCAGTTGCGGGACGCTGTCAATGCCACTCTGGAACCCCTGCGTCAGTAAAAAAAGATTGGCTCCGGCCTGGATGCCGAAATCGCCCTTTACGCCAACAGCGACTGGCATGAGTTTCTCGTGACCCTCGGCGAGGAACTGCGCTTTTTCCTGCTGAGCTCCGCGTGCGCCCTGCACCCCTATGGGGAACGCCCGGAAGGATGCAGCGATATCATCCCCGGCATCGCCATTCAAGTCCGACCCAGTGATGCCCAAAAATGCGCGCGCTGCTGGCATCGTCGCCCGGACATGGGTCGTCATTCCGGGTATCCGGATATTTGCGACCGCTGTGTCGAAAACCTCACCTTACCCGGCGAAACACGGGAGTTCTGCTGATGCTGCGTTATTTATGGTTATCGCTTGGGGTCATCCTGCTGGATCAGGGTGTCAAGCTCTGGCTGAGCCACATCTGGCGGGTGGGGCAGGGTATTGTCGTCATTCCAGGCCTGCTCAATTTCCGCCTGATCCACAATACCGGCGCCGCCTTCAGCTTCCTGGCTGGGGCCGGCGGCTGGCAACGCTGGCTGCTCATCGGCATCGCTTTGCTCGTGGTCGTGGTTATCGTCGCCATCCTGCGACGGCTCAAGCCCGGCTCCACCTGGACCGCCATATCCCTTGCGCTGATTCTCGGCGGTGCGGTCGGCAACCTGATTGACCGCATCCGTCTCGGCTATGTGGTCGATTTTATTGGTGCCCACTGGGGTGGCCTCTACTGGCCCTACTTCAACATCGCCGACAGCGCCATTTCCATCGGTGCCGTGATACTGGTCCTCGACGCTTTCCGGCGTCATTGATGTAAAACGGCGGCGGGACCTGGGGGCTTTTTGCGACGAGGACCAAAGTAGCAAAAGCCGTCCTGCTAATAGACGAATCCCCGC
>NZ_JBYCKR010000179.1:0-3713 GCF_057473505.1 Acidithiobacillus sp. TH-A35
TTGGTGGGTTGTGAGGGGATCGAACCCACGACCCGCTGATTAAGAGTCAGCTGCTCTACCAACTGAGCTAACAACCCGAAGGACCCGTATTATAGGAATTTTTGACGAGAAGGCAAGTGCTGACGCCGTGCTTTAGTGGGCCGCGCGTTGCCGCAGTCGGATCACCACCTCGACTTTTTCCACCTCAGTCTCCGGTGGTAGCTCAGGGATCTCGCTAATTTGCAGGGCAGATCCAGGGATATCATGGAGCTCTCCAGAATCTACATAGTAGAAATGATGATGAAGGGATACGTTGGGGTCATAGAACACCTTGCCGGGCTCTACAATCACTTCGCGCACCAGCGCGTGATCGGCGAACAGGCCAAGTGTGTTGTAGACGGTCGCCTTCGATACTACGGGATAATCCGCATTGACGCGCTGCATGATCTCTTCAGCGGAAAGATGCGCGCAAGAGGAGAAGAGCACATAGCCAATCTCTACCCGCTGACTTGTTGGGTTGACGCCCGCGTCGCGAAGCACTTCCAGTACACGTTGCTTGTTCCAGTCGTTATTTTCCAAGGGCGGCCTCGCTTTAATTTTAAACTGGTTATAATTGTAGCGCTAATGCACCATCAGGAAAAGACCTTACTGTGTTGGCCTCGGTGTTAGAACTGCATAAGGGTTAATATCCAATGGTGGTGGCGTCTCCGTCAACAAGGACACCAGGATGTCGGCGGTCGCGGGCGCGTTGGTAAGTCCGTAGCGGAAATGACCAGCGGCGACAAAGAGCCCCTCCCAGCCGGGAAGGCGGCCGATATATGGAATACTATCCTGGCTTCCTGGACGCAATCCAGACCATTGCCTGAGGATCGGAGCCTGCGCCAGATCGGGAAATACACTGGCGATAAAGGCCGAAAGTTCTTCTCGCGCTTCATTCGTGGTCGACTTATCAAAGCCTGCAAGTTCACTCGTACTGCCGGCTAGAATCAGTCCGTCCCGTCGCGGTACCAAGTAATGATTATCGCGCATCAACATCGTATCGAGGACTCCGGGTTTGCCCTGAAGCAGGAGCATTTGGCCGCGCACCGGAATGATGTCCAGGTGAATGCCTGTTTCCTCGAGTATTTTTCCGCTCCAGGCACCGGCGGTCACGATGGCCCGCTCCGCGGGGATAAAGCCGGTGGTGGTTTCTACGCCTTGCAGCCGTTCGCCTTGCTTACGAAAGCCGGTGACTGCCGTGTTTTCATACAAAACGACGCCCAGTTGGCGACAGCGTGCGGCCATTGCCGCCAGCAAGCGGGGATTCCGCACTTGTGCGACCTCCGGGCACCAGAGTGTTTGGGTCTCTCCTGCAAGCCCTGGGCGCCAATCCAGCCCCCACGCGGCGCCCCAAGCCAGCACATCATTTGGGATTTTCTCGTGCTCACCCTCCACAATAAGCAAGCCGGAGGGTATCCATTCAGGATCAATGCCAGTTTGCTCCAGCAACGTGGAAGTCAGGGAGAAATAGCGTTGCATACTATACAGCGCGAGACGCAATAGGGCAGGGGGGTAGTGCCACGGATACAATGGGCTCAGGATACCCCCACCAGCCCATGATGCCTCCTGACCGATATGACCTTGATCGAGCACTATAACCCGCAGACCGGCCTCTGCAAGCTTAATCGCACTGACTAAGCCAATCGCGCCGCCGCCAATCAGCAGAATATCCGTTTGCACAGGGGTTTCAGCAGGCATCTAAGGTCACCATTAGTCTTAAAAATCAATTCGGTAAAATATATTGGCGCCATTCTGGGTACCGCTCTCCGTCTGTAGTTCGATGTGGCGGGAAACTCGGTAGCGCAAGCGTGCCACAGTACCACTACCCAGTACGGATTGTCCGACACTGAGATAAATATCGGGGGTAAGATAATGGCCCAAGGTGACCATGGCACCTGCCAAGCCCGAATCACCATTGGAACTTACGCCAACGTCAATGCCGCTGCTACTCAGACTATCGCCGAAGACTGCGGCGCGGCTGGCAGAAAAGAGCGTACCCGCAGCAGCGGAAAGCAGCGCATTCTGACTGGTGAGACCACTGCTCGGTGTGCCCAGCACGAGATAAGAGAGGATATCTGTCTGCGACAGGGAGGGTTTGGAGTAGAGCGCCACCTGGGGCACTTGTAGTGTACCGGTGACTTGTACGCCAGCCTCCACGGGGGTGTTGTCCACTGCGAAGCTAGAGGAGCTTTTGATGGTGCGTACCGCCAGCACGTCCAGGTTGGCTTGGTTCGCCGCACCGTGGAAAAGGATGGAACCACGCTGGAAGGTAAGAGTGTGCCCATAAATCGCATAATGGCCATCCACCATGCGCAGTGTGCCATCGACTTGCGGACTTTGGCCATCGTGTATTTCTACTGCGAGACTACCTACCAGCCGGGCACGCAGCCCGCCGATGACGACTCTCGCATCGTCCCCGAGGGTTACATGCACATTAACACCCAGGGCAGGACCGCTGCTTTTGTGCTCTTTTTTCACAAAAACGACGTCACCCGAGGGCTTGGGTCCGCTGAAATCCGTACCCAATATACGCAGGCGATCAGTGTGTATATTTCCCTGCACGTCAATTTTTTTCAGGTTTCCGGAAATGCTCAGGTCGGGGCTGACCGCAGCTTGTACCTGCGGCAGATTGAGCGCCGTGAAGTTCTTCCCAGTGACGTGGAGCGTAAAGTCATTCGCCTGCTGAAGTTGGACGATGCCTGTCCCGGATATCTGGCCCGAGCCGGAGCTGGCTTGTAGTTGAGTGATTCGCAACTCTTTTCCATCTCCCACGAGTTGTGCACCCACGTCACGAACATCCAAACCCGCCTGCGGGACGAAAAAGCCCAGACCCTGGAGTTGTGCTGTACCAGTCCACTGCGGATGCGCCCAGGTACCCAGAACCTGGGCGTCTATCGTCCCTTGACCTTGCGGCCGAATCCGCAAACTCCCGACGGGGAGGGCGGCAAAAAGTGGTGCACCTACATGCGCCTTTATAACCCCTTGTAGTGGGGCATTGGCGTCCCAGTGCCAGGGCAGAGCGAGTGTCGCGGGGCTGTGGACGGTCACCTGGGCATTACCCCAGTCATTGGCAAGACCAAGGTCAGCTGCAAGCGAGAGGTCTTTGGGCAACCAACGGAGTTGACCGGTAAACCGCTGCAGAGAGAGCGTATGCGACGTGCCCGCCTGCCGCCACTGCAATTGGGTTTTCTGAAAATCCCAATGGCCTTCCGCTTGGCAAACTCCGTGACACTGCGCTTGCAGATGCGCATTCAAAAAACCATGGAGCGATGCATCCTCCGCATGCGCGAAAAAATCCAGAGGTAGAGATTGCAAATCGAGTCCCAAATCGGCCTGGTTGGTGGCGGGATTGTAGTGACCTTGCGCGGTAATCCGGGCAGCATGCGCATCGGCGAAGGCCATTTTGCTGAGCGATGCAGCACCGTTGGCCCATTGCAGGGTGGCTGGGTGGAGTAACTGCCAGTTTCCCAGAGGGATGCTGGTCAGTGTGGTCTTCTCCAATTGCAGTCCCCACGCACCGGCCTGATGAGACACCAGCCCGGTGACGGACAGACGGCTTTGTGGCCATTGCGCGTCCAGTCCCATCGTAAAACGTGTTAATGGTCCTTGCGCATGGGCCTGCAGATCAATGCGGTGGCCAGCGTATGCCAGTCCCTTTACATTGATCATAGCCTGCAAGGCGTTCGTGGCGCGAA
>NZ_JBYCKR010000180.1:0-3476 GCF_057473505.1 Acidithiobacillus sp. TH-A35
CTCTTATAGACCGATTTATACCCCATTGTTGTGGTTCTTTTACGTTGAGGCAAGTGCACCGCCGTCATTGCGGCCGTTCTGAGCTTGTTTGACCGGCTATCCCCGTGTAGGGATTTGCCCTGCCCGCTGTTGGAGATGTCGCAGTATCCGGCGCAAGACCTGATCCGAGCGCAGACCATCTCCCAGTACCCGCCAGTGCGCGGTCTCCTGATAAAGCGCATTACGCTGCCCGGCAAGGGTCTGTAGCCGTGTATTGAGGTCGGTATTTTGCAGCAGGGGACGGTTGCGGTCATGGCGGATACGTTTGAGCTGCTCGTCGACACTAACATCCAGATAGATGACCCTGCCCATGCGTCGCAAATGATGGCGATTAGCCGGGTCGAGTATGGCGCCGCCGCCGGTGGCCAGTACGATCGGCTCACTCCGGGTGGAGAGATCGGCGATGATTTTGCGCTCCCGCTCGCGGAAACCCGATTCCCCCTCAATCTCGAAAATAGTGGGTATACCTACACCGGTATGGCTGACAATGAGTGCGTCGCTATCCACATAAGGAAGGCGCAAACGGGCGGCCAGAAGCCGCCCTATGGTCGATTTACCCGATCCCATGGGACCGATGAGGATAATACTTCTGGTCATTGCCCGAGATTAGCGCTACCAGGTGACCCCCCCAGGCCATCTGGGGCATCGCCGCCAATCACCTTGGGGGTCAGAAAAACCAGCAATTCCGTTTTCGCCACATTGTTGATATGGCTCTTGAAGAGCCAGCCCAGCAGGGGAATATCCCTGAGCAATGGAACACCGGTTTCGTTCTGGGTGGTCGAGTCGGTGTAAATGCCGCCGATGACCACCGTCTGCCCATTATTAACCAGCAGCTTGGTTTTGACCTGCTGGGTATCAATGGGAATGCCGGAAGGCAGGGCCTGAGCGTAGTTGGGCTGGTCATTACGCGCATCCACATCCAGGGTAATCTTGCCGTTGGGCGAGATGTGCGGCGTGACGTCCAGGCTGAGCACCGCTTTCTTGAAGGATACTGACGTTGCACCGCTGCTGGTGGATTGCTGATAGGGGATTTCCTGACCCTGTTCGATGACCGCCTTTTCGTTGTCCTGGGTGAGGACTTTGGGGCTGGAGATAATCTTGGCGCGGTTGTTCGCTTGCAGTGCCTGTAATTGCAGATTCAGGATGCGATTGCCAGCGGCGGTGCCCAGAGCAAAGCCCAGCGATGCTGGATTGGTGCCCGCGAGGGCGCTGCCTGCGGTGGAGGGCGTCAGGTTTACCAGTGCCGGGGTGGTGAAGCCGGTTCCGCTGGTGGTGGAAGTTCCAGACATCGGGTAGGAGCCACCCTGTGTCGATGTAACCCCCGTACCACCAGTACCCGACAGGTTGACGACGCCACCGCCGCCGCCGCCGGTATAGGTTCCGCCCCACTGTACACCGAGGGACTGTGCGGCATTGGTAGTGATCTGCACAATGCGCGCTTCAATCAGTACCTGCGGGACCGGACGATCGATTTTAGTGATCAGGTTTTTGATGTTGGTAATATCCTGCGGGGTGTCACGGACCAGCAAGCTGTTGGTGCGGGTTACTACCGCTACCGAGCCGCGTGGACCGAGCAACGAGTTGCCAATAAGGCTGGAGCTCGGAATGCCCAATGCACTGGCCAGAGCGGCATTCTGTGCGGGATTCATGCTCATGCCATTGTCGGCCCCTGCAACTCCGGGTTGCTGGTTTTGATCGAAACCCTGCAGCAGCGAGGCAATCTGCGAGGCTTTTGCATATTTGATCTGGATCAGTTCCGTCTCCAGCGGTTCGAGCTTGCGCTTACTGGCAGCGGCCTTCAGTTGCGCCTCTTCCTGACTGGTAATCTGGTTGGCCGGAGCCACCCAGAGAATGTTGCCGATATGTTTTACCGCCAGACCCTGAGACTCCAGAATCACTTGCAGGGCTTGTTCCCACGGCTCGTTCTTGAGGCGGATGGAAAGACTGCCGGTCACATTGTTAGAGACGACTATATTCTGATGGGTAAAGTCGGCAATGACCTGCAGGGCATCGCGCACGCTGATGTTCTGGAAGTCCATACTCAGGCGCGCACCGGCGTCGGGATTGCTGTCTGCCTCAGTGGTTTTGGGATGTACATCAATCAACGTGTGTTGCCCCAGTTGGTAGGCCGAGTACTCGTAAGGACCGTGAATGGCAAACACCAGCCGGGTGTTGCGCCCCAGCGGGTAACCGTCCACATACTGAACCGGGGTGCCGAACTGGCTGACCCCGAAGCGGTGAGTATAGCTGGACGGAATGCCCGTGTCTTTGAGCTCGACGATGAGGGCGCCATTCTCACGAGTGACGTTCATCTGCGGTTGCGGGCCGGAGATGGAAAGATTCAGAACCCCACCACCGTCCTTACCACGCGTAAAACTCAGATCGTTGATTTGTGTGCCGGAAGTGATGGCTGGGGCGGGCACGGGCGGCGCAGAGGTTACGGGGACCTCTGTCGTGCTGCTGGTCGGTATGCTCGCCATGGCCAACGCTGGTGCCGTTGCGGCTTTACTTTGATCGGCTACCAGGGCAAGCCGATAACCGCCGGGCGCCGGCTCCATCATGATCGCCTGCGGTGACTTCAGCAGCAGATCAAGGCGGGCGTGATGACCAACATTTTCGGTGAGCACATTCTGCACGGCGCCGCTGCCTGCGACGGTACCCACGGAGGCCAGGAAGTGGGCGTCACTGAAGTCGATGCGCACCCGATAACCGCCATTCAGGGTGTTCACGTCGTAGGCAGGGCGGCTGTCACTGCGGATCAGGAACACCGTACCATGCTGATCCGCTACCGGCGTAACGCTGCTGATAAGACTCTCGGCCCAGGCGGTGCCGGAGCTCAGGCAGAGCGTTGCCGCGATGATGGCTGGCCTCAGTACCGGAGGGCGGGACTGCCGGCTTGCAGTGACACTGCGGATGTGGCGGACGGTATTGGATGCTGTGCTCATCTTTTCGCTATCCTCTGTATTCTTTGGGGTTAGGCAAGTCATGTTCAGTTGCCGTTTTGCATCTGCAAAACAGTCTGTTCTTTCTGAAATCCGCCGAAGGCGTTGGGCATGTATTGTTCGACGGTGACCGACCGCTTCGTCATGCCGTCATCAATGCGCACGATGCGACCATTATGGGTGCCAATGTAGCTGCCGATCGTCGCGCGATAGATTTTTTTATCCGGCGCAAGGACTACGGCCCAGAGCTTGCCCTGGTTATCCCGGACAAGGCCGGTTACGCTCAGGCTGGAAAGGGCATATTTTTCCAGCGGCTGGACGGGTCCATGACTGGCGGGACGTGGTCCGCTACTGGCGGCAGCAGCTTCCTTGCGCAACAGCAGCTCTGAGAAGCTCGTGAAGGGGTCACGGTTGAGCGGATTCTCATAAGCTTTTGGTGCGTAGGCGGGGGGCTTGGGCAGTGGTGTAATGTGCGTGTTGCTTTTCGGGCCATCG
>NZ_JBYCKR010000181.1:0-1960 GCF_057473505.1 Acidithiobacillus sp. TH-A35
ACGGGGATGGGTTTGAAAATCAGCCGCTCGCGGCCGAAGCTGTGCTCGAGGCTCAAATGGTAGCCCGGAAGCGACTGCTGCCGGACGATCGTGCGCAGCTCGAACGCGAATTGCTTGAGCGGCGAGAGCGCGCCTGATTTGAGATGCAGGTGCGGAACGTCGAAGCTCCAGCCACCGCGCTGATGGCCGCCATGCTTGCGCACAATCCGGTAAAGCCAGCGCTCGACGCCCCCAGTCAGGCTGAAATAGGCCCGGTCGATGGTCAGGATCAGCCCTCTGTCGAGCACGCCTGCATAGAACCAGTCTGGCAGGATCATCTCGATGCCGGTCGCCCGACCATGGTCGTCCAGTGTTTCCCGCCATTCGTTGATCCAAGAGAAGCGGTGGCGGCGGCGTTGATGCTGTTGCCGGATTGACGTTGCAACGGTGGTGGATTGCAGCCGGTCAAGCGCCGCGCGCAGGCGCTCATAATGGTCCTTGCCAGTCCCGCGCCCGATGAAGGTCAGGATTTCGTGCGGTCGAGCCGCAATGAGGCGCGAGGTGGGTCTTCCTGCATCGCGGGCCTCGACGAGCTGGCTAGCCGCCCAGATCAGGATGTCGGCGTCCCAGATGGTTGCCATGCCATGCTCCGGCACGGCCTCGACTGAAATCCACGTCGCGCCCATCGTAAAATCGATAGGTGTGCAGCGCTTTGATTTGGCGAGACTGAAGAATGGCCACGCCATGAGATCTTGCGCGTCCCGTGCTGCAATCTCGCCTGGGGCGGAGCGGAACAGCTCAAGCTGCGCTGCGGTGCCGAAAGCTTGCATCAGCGGCGTACCGGCCGGGCGGATAGACAGATGCCTTTTCCGGGATCCGACGTCGAGTTGCGGCGCCCATTCTGTGCCCAGGCGTCCAGATCAGCGATGGCATAGACGATACGGCGCCCCAGCTTGTGAAAGGCTGGCCCTGTGCCGTAGCACCGATGCTTCTCCAGCGTGCGAGCGGAAAGCCCAAGGTGAACGGCTGCGTCTGGCGTTCGGACGTAGCGCGGAACGACGGGTACAAATTCTCCATCCATGACGATCCTCCTATGAAGTGCCGGACACACGGGGTTGGACCGGCGAGCAGGAGGCGAGAGATCGGATTTTCAGGGAATTGGGTGAACGGACATATCGCGACTGTTTGGAATGTCCCGATCAGATGCCGTTCAACAGACGACGGTAGCCGCTATCGCGAACTGCGAGCGCGTGGCGGTGCCAGCGGCCAATCCGCTTGCGCTCGCTTGAGCCATCCCATTCAGCTGCGGAGTAGTGGCGCGCATCGCGGGCAATAAGGTCAACTGCAAGTTCACGTGCGCTGACACCTTCAGGCAATGCATCGAGCAGCCTCAACCATTGCACCAAACGCCAGCGTTCGGATGGCCCCGGGTCGAGGGAAACTGGTCGCTGACGCAGCCGACCAAGATGAACATGTTCATGGAAAGCCGACATTGCGGTCCTGCGCAGTTCCCAAAACGTGTCCGCAGGCAGAATATAGGTGAGCGGGTCAGTATCGGATGCTCCTGTTGGGATAGTCAGCCGATAGCGTCGTCCGCTCGATGTCAGCACCAGATGGGACGCTTGATCGGCGATATGGCTGCCGATGACCGTCGCACCTTTGCCAGCGGTAAGCTTATTGAAGCTGCCGGTCATGGCTGGATCCGGTTGCAGCCGGATGATTGTAGCGGATGCGGAAGGGGACCAGATGGCGGGGCATTGCGTGGCGGTATGATCAGGGTCGGCCGCGAAAGACCAACCCCCAGTGCTTGGCCAGACGTTTGCGCGCTATGGGCGCTGCGTCGATGGCACGAGCATATTGGTTGCGATAGTCAGGATTGCGGCGCAGGAATTCCTGCGCGAAGTCCACACGGTCGTGTGCTTCGAAGGCTTTGGCGTAACTCTCCGAACGCCAGTCGGGCTTCTCCTCCATCACAGCTCTC
>NZ_JBYCKR010000182.1:0-5167 GCF_057473505.1 Acidithiobacillus sp. TH-A35
GATTTTCAAATTCGCTATGGTGTTCTCGACACAGCATCTACCTATCTCGGCTGGGGCAACGCCTGAGAGGCGCACACCGACAGGTTCTATCTAATACTTGTTTTTGTTTTAGACTATGTCTACTATCAGTCCATGTGCAGCACAGGGCGATCTGATGCACATCGGCAATGGTGCCGCAACTGCAGCGCAAATAGGAGACTAGATGAAACTGACCAGCATAGAAGGCCAAAGCGTTCCCCAGGTCGTATTCCGCACCCGCGATGATAATCAGTGGCGCGACGTCGGCACCGACGAACTTTTCAAGGGCAAGACCGTGATCGTGTTCTCCCTGCCCGGCGCCTATACCCCAACTTGTTCCTCCAGCCATCTGCCGCGCTACAACGAACTTGCGCCGACCTTTCGCGAAAATGGCGTAGATGACATCCTTTGCATGTCGGTGAATGACGCCTTTGTCATGGATGCCTGGGCCAAAGAACTGGCTGTCGAAAACATCCACCTGATTCCCGATGGTAATGGTGAATTCACGGAAGGCATGGGCATGCTGGTGGACAAGAGCGAACTTGGCTTCGGCAAGCGTTCCTGGCGCTACTCTATGCTGGTGAAGAATGGCGTCATCGAAAAAATGTTCATCGAGCCCGACAAGCCCGGTGATCCCTTCGAGGTGTCTTATGCGGATACCATGCTCCACTACCTCAACCCGGAGGCACGCGACCCCGAATTCATCACCGTCTTTACCCGCGAAGGCTGCCCGCATTGTGCTCGCGCCAAAGCACTTTTGAAGAGGCACGGCATGGCTTTTGAAGAGATCAAAACGGGTATGGGTACCGGCGTCAGTTCGCGGACGATTCGCGCGGTGAGCGGACGTTCGACCGTGCCGCAGGTCTTTATCGGCGGCAAACACATCGGCGGTGCCGACGATCTGGAGAATTACTTCGGCGGGAAGTAAAGTCTTAACACCTGCTCTGGGTCGTTACCCGCTTTAACACCCCGCAAAACGGAGACGTCATGACGCAATCCTATGATCTCATTGTTATCGGTGGGGGCAGCGGCGGCATCGCCATGGCCAACCGCGCCGCCCGCTATGGGGCAAGCACCGCGCTGATCGCCGCCGGTCCATTGGGCGGCACCTGCGTGAATGCAGGCTGCGTCCCCAAAAAAATCTTCTGGAATGCCGCTCACCTTGCCGGGCAAATGAAAATGGCGGAAGAATACGGCTTCGATGCCGTAGCACCCCGTTTCCACTGGGAACTCCTGAAGTATCAGCGCGACGCCTACATCGGACGACTCAATGGCCGCTATGCCCAGGGCCTGAATGGTAATGGCGTTACCTTGATTCGCGGGCATGCCCGTTTCTCCGGCGCGCATCAGGTCCGTGTGGACGACAACACACTAGAAGCCGAGCATATTCTGATCGCCACGGGCGGACAGCCGGTCTGGCCCAACATTCCGGGTGCCGAACTGGGCATCACCTCAGACGGCTTTTTTACCCTCGAAGGGATGCCGCGCTGTGTGGCTGTAGTGGGCGCCGGTTATATCGCCGTGGAGCTGGCAGGGGTACTCAACGCCCTCGGCAGCGACGTTTCTCTGGTTATGCGTCGCAAGCATTTCCTCAATGATTTCGAGCCGATGCTGCGCGAGAATCTGATGGATACCATGCTCCATCAAGGCATCAATCTCCTCGCCCAGCGCCAGGTCCGGGAAGTGGAAAAACGCGCCGATGGCTTGTGCCTGCACTTTCAGGACGGTGACTGCCTCGGTGGGCTGGACGCCATCATCTGGGCTATCGGCCGCCGCCCGAACAGCGCCGACCTTGGTCTGGAGCTCGCAAACATTACTGCCGACCCGCAGGGTTTTATCCCCGTGGATGCTTTCCAGAATACCCAGGCATCCGGCATCTACGCGGTTGGCGATGTCACCGCGGGCCCGGCACTCACGCCCGTCGCCATCGCCGCCGGGCGCCGTCTCGCCGACCGCATCTTCGGTGACCAGACGGAGCGGCATCTCGACCCTCGCCTGGTACCCACGGTGATCTTCAGTCATCCCCCCATAGCAACGGTCGGCCTCAGTGAGGCAGCCGCCCAGGAGCAATACGGAGAAGAGGCGGTCAAAGTCTACCAGACGACCTTCACCCCGATGCTTCGCGCCTTTTCGGCGGAACCGGAAAAAACCGCGATGAAGCTGGTCACGGTGGGCCGGGAGGAAAAGATTGTTGGCCTGCATGCCATCGGTGATGGTGTGGACGAAATGCTTCAGGGTTTTGCGGTAGCCCTGCGCATGGGCGCGACCAAACAGGATTTTGATGACACCATTGCCATCCATCCCACCAGTTCCGAGGAATTCGTCACCATGCGCTGATGGCTTCCGCGATGTGTCGGCAGCAGAGGATGCCATCGACGCGAGCCATTGGGTTACTTTTTGTTATGCAAATGCTTGAGGGCTTCCGGTCCCACAGAAGTGGTACAACTGCACTGCCGACAGTCCGCGAGCAACGGCACGGCATTTTCCAGCACTTTTCGCACCCGCCCCATTCCCTCGTGCATGACGGCATCAATGGCTTCCATGGTGATCGGTTCCGCCGACTTGCCCGCCGCCGGATTGACTACCAGCGACAAGGGCGCGTAGCACAGACCGATTTCCCGTGCCAGTACCGCTTCCGGAGCCCCAGTCATCCCCACCACATCTCCACCGTCCCTTTCGATACGGCGAATTTCGGCGATGGTTTCCAGGCGCGGGCCCTGGGTAGCCGCATAAGTGCCGCCGTCAATAACCACGATATCCGCAGATCCCGCCGCCTGCAGCAGACGCTCACGTACCCGCTGACAATAGGGCTGAGAAAAGTCGATATGCACCACCATGCTTTCCCCACCCTCAAAGAAGGTGCTGGGACGCCCACTGGTGTAATCAATCATCTGATCAGGCAGACAGAGGACGCCTGACTGCATGGATGCCGTGATTCCACCCACCGCCGCCACCGCGATAACATGCGTCACCCCGACATGGTGCAGCGCCCAGATATTGGCACGATAATTGACCCGGTGCGGAGGAATGGTGTGCCCATAACCATGGCGGGCAATAAACACCACCTCCTGTCCACCAAGCTGGCCAAAAGTCAGCGGGCCAGAAGTTTCACCGAAGGGGGTGCGAATCACCCGACGGTTGCGAATCTGCAAATTTTTGAGCCTGGTCAGACCGCTACCACCGATAATGCCCACCACACCCATCAGCCGTCCTCCGGCAAAACAAAAATACCCGGTGCATTCCGCCCCAGGCCGCGGGCATCCAGCCCGTAACCGAACACAAAGCGGTCCGGCACTTCCAGCCCCACGTAGTCCACCTGTACATCAATCGCGCGAGGACGGACTTTCCGCACCATCACCGCCGTATGAATGGCGGCAGCGCCCTCCGCCATGCAGTATTCCTGCAAAGCTTGCAGGGTGACGCCCTCATCAAGAATATCGTCCACCAGCAAAACCACAGCACCTGCCAGTGGTTCTTTGGGGCGCGTACGCCATTGCAAGGTACCACCACTGGTTTTCGCACCGTAGCGACCGACTTGTACACAGTCGAGCACCAGAGGGAAATGCAGGTGAGGCATCAGTTGACCGACCACCACGACGGCACCCGTCAGCACGCAAAGCAACACCACCGGACGATGCGGCGTCAGATGCTCCAGGTCCTTATTAATGGCAACGGCCATCCGCTGGATGGCCGTCTCCACCTCTTCCGCGCTAAACAGATGCTCAGCGGGCCCTAAGTGGGTAGGTGTCATAATGGCATTAGTAGGTAAAGGTGACCACGTCGTCGTCCATGGCCTGCTCAATGACATAAGCGCCACCGACGATGTCCTGGATTTCGGGGATCAGGTCTTCCTTGGTGCATTCCCACAATTCAAGGGTCGGGGTACAGACAAAGAATTTCACACCTGCTTCATGGGCATCCTTGATAAAGTCATAGACGCTCTTGGGGCTGCCCGGCATAACAAACATTTTCTCCGCAACCCCCTTCTTGGCCAGCTCGCCAGCGCGGGCGGTCAGCACCACTTCGACCTCAAAATCCATCGCGGCAGCCACCGTCGCCTGAAAGAAAGGCGCACCCAACTCCTGGGGGTTGGATGGATCGGTGTTCACCATAACCATCAACAATTTATCAGCCATGTATATCTCCTTAAAAAATTCGGCCTGCCCATCATAGCCGTCCCAGTCCGGCGCCGCGCCATGAAATGATTGATTACACCATAAAAAGTCACAGGGCCATATCAAGCGTTCTTAGATATCGGTTTCCTGTGCCTCAATACGGCGCGCCCGGCTGGCCCGGGTCAGAATATCCCGCTCCTCTGCCAATGCCCGCTTGGCCACCTGAATAGCCTCCAGCAGATCCTGGCGTTTGGACTCGACCAAGTCACCACCCGCATCCATCAGGCGTGCGGTTTTTTCCTGGATTTCATCAATGAGCACACTGATACGTTCTTCGGCCAGCGACTCCATATTGCGCAAGCGATCCCGTCCCTTATCCATAGCGCGGCGCAATTCCTGGCGTGTCTCTGCGCCACTGGCCGGGGCCAACAACAGGGCGCCAACCGCGCCAACCAGCACTCCGATAACAAAGCCTTCTGCATTCTTCATTGTCGTCTCCTCGCTGTTTCCAGCTAATGTTTCCGGGAAAAATAACGCCACCCTGTGCGCAGCGCACGGTACCACAGTCCCATCTCGTGTATCGGCCGAACCAGGGTATCCGTCGTATCCATGATCTCCTGACTCAGATATCTGAGTGTGGAATCCACCCGCCCCATCTGTATTCGCCCGGTCTGGGTGATGTGTTTAATGTCCGCCAAGGCCACCTTGGCATCAAATACCAGCGGTCCGATGTCCTGTTCAACCCTGGCCAGCAGCCTTTTCAGACGCAACTGGGCCCGTATCAGCACAACCGCTGTCACCGCGATGATCAACAGAATAATGATCATGACAATGGCAATGATGGTTACCCCCGCACTGACACTCATCCTTTCCCCCAGAGCTTCCGCATATCGAAAGCAACCCTCTTAACGCAGTGAAGAGCAACAACCCGACTATGACCCCTGGCCCACCCCGTCATCTTATCGCATTATAAGCCGCATCTGCAGTCTGGGTAAAATCGCAGGTGCCGATATGACGCGCGCAGGCTTCACCAG
>NZ_JBYCKR010000183.1:0-3997 GCF_057473505.1 Acidithiobacillus sp. TH-A35
TTGTGCATGTGGACGTCGATCCGTCCTCCATCTCCAAGAATGTGCGGGTGGATGTGCCTGTCGTCGGCGATTTGCAGCAGGTACTGCTGGAGATGAATCAGGTGCTGGCGGAGAGCGATCAGCGCAATGATCCCCAGGCGATGCAGGCGTGGTGGGCACAAATTGAGGAATGGCGGCAGCGTGGTTGCCTGCACTACAAGCAGGACGATCGCATCATCAAGCCGCAGTTTGTGGTGCAGAAACTTTATGAACTGACGGGAGGTAACGCCATCGTTACCTCGGATGTGGGACAGCACCAGATGTGGGCGGCGCAGTTTTATGGTTTCGACCGGCCACGGCGTTGGGTCAACAGCGGTGGACTGGGTACCATGGGCTTCGGGCTCCCGGCGGCCATGGGCGCGCAGGTCGCCGAACCGGATTCGACGGTGGTCTGTATTACGGGCGATGGCAGCATCCAGATGAATATTCAGGAGTTGTCCACCTGTCTGCAGCATCATTTGCCTGTCAAGGTGGCATGTCTCAACAATCATTATCTGGGGATGGTGCGGCAGTGGCAGGAGTTCTTCTATGAGAATCGTTACGCCATGAGTTATGTGGATGCCCTGCCGGACTTCGTCAAATTGGCCGAAGCCTACGGCCATATCGGCCTGCGCGCGGATACGCCCGCCGATGTGGAGCCGGTGATCCGTGAGGCACTGCGCCTTAAAGATCGCATGGTGTTCATGGACTTCCAGGTGGACCCGCAGGAAAACGTCTACCCCATGGTGCCCGCGGGTGCGGCCCTCTCTGAAATGATTCTGGTGTAGCCCCATGCGCCATATCATCTCTATCTTGCTGGAAAATGAAGCGGGTGCCTTGTCACGAGTGGCAGGGCTGTTCTCAGCGCGTGGTTATAACATTGAAGCGATGACCGTCGCGCCGACCCACGATCCGAGTATCTCGCGGATGACCGTGGCCACCCGTGGCTCCGAAGAGATCATGGAGCAGGTCCTCAAGCAGTTGAATAAGCTCGTGGAGGTCATTCGCGTGCAGGACCTGACAGAGGGCCCACATATTGAGCGGGAGCTGATGCTTATCAAGGTCCATGCTGTGGGGCCGGATCGTGAGGAGGTCAAAAGGCTGTCGGATATTTTCCGGGGGCGCATCATTGATGTGACGGACCGCTCCTACACCATGGAGCTGACCGGTACTGGCGAGAAGCTGGATGCCTTTATCCATGCTCTGGACCCCGGTATGGTCATTGAAGTAGTACGCAGCGGTGCCAGCGCCATCAGCCGTGGTGCCAAGGCGATATAAGTAATAAACGTTGTTTTGCAATAACTTAACTATATAAAGAGGTTTCACATGAAGGTTTTTTACGATAACGACGCCGATCTCGCTCTGATCCAGAAGAAGAAAGTAGCCATCATCGGCTACGGTTCCCAGGGGCACGCCCATGCGTTGAATCTCAAGGATTCCGGCGTGAGCGTAGTGGTTGGTCTGCGCAAGGACTCCTCCTCCTGGGAAAAGGCCAGTAAGGCCGGGTTGGCAGTCAAGGAAGTCGCCACAGCGGTTGCAGCAGCCGATGTGATCATGATCCTGACCCCCGATGAAGGTCAGAGCGCACTGTATCGCGATGAGATCGCACCGAACATCAAGCAGGGCGCGGCATTGGTATTCGCCCACGGCTTTAACGTCCACTTTGGCCAGATTCATCCGCGTGCCGATCTGGACTGCTTCCTGGTGGCGCCCAAGGGGCCGGGGCATCTGGTGCGTTCCACCTACACCCAGGGCGGCGGCGTGCCCAGCCTGATTGCAGTACATCAGGATGCCAGCGGCAATGCCACCAACATCGCCCTGTCTTATGCCAAGGCCAACGGTGGCACCCGTGCTGGCGTGATCGAGACTAGCTTCCGGGAAGAGACCGAAACCGACCTCTTCGGTGAGCAAGCGGTACTTTGTGGCGGCGCCACGGCGCTGGTGCAGGCGGGCTTTGAGACCTTGGTGGAAGCCGGCTATGCGCCGGAAATGGCCTACTTTGAGTGTATGCACGAGTTGAAACTGATCGTCGACCTCATGTACGAAGGCGGCATCAGCAACATGCGCTATTCCATCTCCAACACCGCCGAATATGGCGACCTGACCCGCGGCCCGCGCGTCGTCAATGCGGATACCAAGGCGGAAATGAAGAAGATTCTGACAGAAATTCAGAATGGCCAGTTCGCCAGAGAATTTATCCTGGAGAATCAGGCTGGTAAGCCGACCATGCAGGCCATGCGCCGGATAGGTGCCGAGCATCCCATCGAGGTGGTGGGCAACAAGCTGCGTTCCATGATGACCTGGATTGGTCAGAGCCGGATCGTGGACCGCTCGCGTAACTGAGTTCGCGACAGGGATTGGCGACAATCTGCAGGGGGCAGAATGGCTGTGGGCAAAAAGCAATGCGCTTGTGGTGATTCTGCCCTTTTATCGTTGTCCGGCTCCTGATACGCTCTGCGCATGAAAACAGACTATCCTTATCCTTTGTTGGCGCGCGAGGGCTGGCCTTTTATCGCGCTCTTTCTGGGCGTGGCCATCGTGCTCCAGATATTTACGAATGGCTGGTGGGCATTGCCTTTCTATCTGTTGTTCCTCTTCAGCCTCCAGTTTTTCCGCGACCCGCGGCGACCTTTGCCTGCCTTGTCGGAGCGATCGGTGCTGTGTCCGGCGGATGGTAAGGTGATCGCCGTTGAGCAGGTTGAAGACCCTTATCTGTCCCGTCCCGCGCTCAAGATCAGCATTTTCATGAATGTTTTTGATGTGCATGTCAATCGCATGCCGGTCGGGGGACAAGTGCGAAAAACCTGGTATTTTCCGGGAAAATTCTTCAATGCGGCGCTTGACAAGGCGTCGCTGGAGAATGAACGCAATGCCCTTTGGGTCAAGGCGAGTGATGGTAGTGACGTGACTGTTGTGCAGGTGGCGGGCTTGGTCGCGCGGCGGATTGTCTGCTATGTCGCTGCGGACAGTGTAGTGACCGCGGGCCAGCGCTTCGGCTTTATCCGTTTTGGTTCGCGGGTGGATACCTACTTGCCGCTCAGTGCCCAGCCTTTGGTGGCTATAGGGGAGCGGGTGCGTTCGGGCGCCCAGTATATTGCGACCTTGGGTGTGCAGCAGCAGGCATGAATCCCAGATATCCGCGCCGTGGCGTTTATGTCCTGCCCAACCTCTTTACTACGGCCAGCCTTTTTGCGGGTTTCTACTCTATCATCGCTTCCATTAACGGACATTACCGGGTGGCGGCCATCGTGATCTTCATCGCTATGATTCTCGATGGGCTGGATGGGCGTGTGGCACGGATGACCCATACGGAAAGCGCGTTCGGCGCGGAATATGATTCATTGGCGGATGTGATTGCCTTTGGTATGGCACCGGCCATTTTGGTGTTTCTGTGGGGGCTGCGGGATTTCGGCAATTTTGGCTGGCTGGGGGCCTTTGTTTATACCGCCTGTGGTGCCCTGCGTCTGGCCCGCTTTAATACCCAGATACATAGCGCATCCAAGCGCTACTTCCAGGGTTTGCCCATACCTACGGCAGCGGCCGTGTTGGCTAGTCTGGTCTGGGTGGCGGTAGGGGAGGGTTACCCCTGGCTGACGCAGATTAGTGAATATCTGGCGCTGGGACTGGTCTACGCGTTGGGCCTGTTGATGGTCAGTAATGTCCGCTTCCGCAGTTTCAAGGATTTCGACCTGCACGGGCGAGTGCCTTTTGCGTTAGCTATCCTCGTGGTGCTGGCTGTGGCCTTGGTCGCCGTGCATCCACCGTTGGTACTGTTTATCGCCGTGATGTCCTATGTGGTGGTGGGGTTGCTGTTGACCCTGTGGCAAATCCGCAGTCGCCGTATTCAGCGGCGGCGTGGTGGCTCAGGTCACTGACTTGCCGATACGGTGGATGCGCCCCAGTGCAGGGCCCGTAAGCGACTGAATTTTTTGTGTTGATGGGCCTGCATGCGGATAAGAATGTCGTTCAGCGTATGCAC
>NZ_JBYCKR010000184.1:0-2743 GCF_057473505.1 Acidithiobacillus sp. TH-A35
CACCCCTTCCCATCTCGAACAGGACCGTGAAACGCTGCAGCGCCTATGATAGTTGAGGGCCTCCCTCCGCGAAAGTCGGTCACCGCCAGACACCTATATCCAACAACCCCGCCTCTATACACAGAGACGGGGTTGTTTTGCGCGAATTTAAACAACCTGCCCCGCTGCCTGTCCGGATGCCCAAGCCCACTGGAAGTTGTAGCCGCCGAGCCAGCCGGTGACGTCGACTACTTCGCCGATGAAATAGAGGCCCGGCACCAGCTTAGACTGCAAAGTGCTGGAGGATAGTCCGTCGGTATCGACGCCGCCCAGCGTGACTTCCGCTGTGCGGTAGCCTTCGGTGCCGCTGGCGGTGATGGGCCATGCGTTGAGCTGACTGCCGATCAGTCTGAGTTCCGCGCTACGGTATTGCCGCATCGGCCGACCGTCGAACCACTGCTCGCAGAGGCGCTGCGCTAGCCGTTTCGGCAGCGCATCGCCGAGCACGGTTTTAAGTGCGGCGAGCGGTCGTGCCGTGCGCTGTTCCAACAGCCATTCACCTACGTCCTGATCCGGCAACAGGTCCATATGCAGGCTGTCTCCAGGTTGCCAGTAGGAAGAAATTTGCAGGATAGACGGACCGCTAAGGCCACGATGGGTGAACAGGAGGCCTCCGCGGAAACTCTGCCTGGCCACACTGGCTTCCACGCCCGGTAACGTGACGCCGGCCAGATCCTTATAATGCGTCTGATGGCTGCCACTCAGCGTCAGTGGCACCAGTCCAGGGCGGGTGGGTAGCACGTCGTGACCAAACTGGCGGGCGATTTCGTAGCCAAAACCCGTGGCACCCATACTGGGAATGGACAGGCCGCCGGTGGCGACTACCAGTGCTTCGGTCTGCACCTCGCCGCGCGTGGTGCGCAGGTTGAAGCCCTCAGTTATTTTGTGAACGCGCTCGATGCCGTAACTGGTTTCAATTGTCACGCCGGTTGCGGCGCATTCGTTCAGCAGCATCTGTACGATCTGCCTGGAGGAGCCATCGCAGAACAACTGGCCGAGTTCTTTTTCGTGATAGGCGATGCCGTGTTTCTCTACGAGCGCGATGAAGTCCGCAGGTGTGTAGCGCGCCAGCGCAGACTTGGGGAAATGGGGGTTGCTGCAGAGGTACTGGCTCGGTGTTACCCAGAGGTTGGTGAAATTGCAGTGGCCGCCGCCGGACATCAGGATTTTTTTACCGACCTTGTTGGCATGATCGACCAGCAGCACGCGCCGTCCGCGCTGGCCAGCCGCGATCGCGCACATGAGCCCGGCGGCACCTGCGCCGATGATCAGCACATCCACCTTCACCCGTTCACCGCGGACTCAATGCGAGACATGGTTTTTTTGTTAATCCCCATTATTTTCATTGCCTTGCTTATACGACTCGAACATTTGTCTCGGATCCTTGCTGCAGGGTAACCCCGTTCAGAAAAATCGGCTTCTTCTCATCTTTTTGTTTTGCCATGATGACGAATATTTGTACATTATCAAAGAGGATTGTTGACCTGTCGGCGCCCTATCCTGCCCACCCATATCACCCGCTTCCTTGACAATACCAACCGGTCGGTCTTAGATAGCGATTCACGCTGAAATATTATGGAGGCCGGTATGGAAGTTATTGCTGCGGTAAAAAATCGTCGTGCCGTAAAATCCTTTGATCCGCATCATAAAATGTCCGATGAAACACGGCAGGTGCTGTTGGAGACAGCGGTATTGGCACCCAGTGCGTACAACATTCAGCATTGGCGGACCGTGGACGTGCGGGACCCTGCGCAGCGGGCGGCTATTCGTGAGGTGGCCTGGGGCCAGACGCAGGTGACAGATGCTTCAGCGCTCTATGTGCTGTGTGCCGACCTCAACGCCTGGCAGGAGGAGCCGCAGCGGTACTGGGCGACATCGCCGCAGCCGGTGCAGGACTTTGTGTTGCCAAAGTTGGATGAATATTATCGCGGCAAGCCGGAGGTGGCGCGCGATGAGGCAATGCGCACTCTGGGTATTTTTGGCATGACCCTGATGCTGGTGGCGCAGGATCTTGGTTACGACTCCTGTCCCATGGACGGCTTTGATTTCGACGCGGTGGCAAAGATTATTCGTCTGCCGGCAGACTTTGCCATCGGCTATATGGTGGCGGTCGGCAAGGGTACAGGCAATGCTTGGCCGAGTAACCGGGAACCTGTGGAGAAACTGGTATATATCGATCATTTTTGAGCCCCGGGCAGATTGTCGCGGAGGGAAATGCTCTATACTCGTAATTCATTATACCGAGCAGGTGACCACCTGCGGGAGAGTTAAGAATGCCTGTCAATGAAGGAACTGCAGATCGGATTATACGCGTGATTGTAGGGTTGGCCATTATTGTAGTGCTGGTGGTTTTTCTGCCGGGCGCAAACAAATGGTGGGCGCTGGTGGGTTTGGTGCCGCTTATTACCGGGCTTACCGGTTTCTGCGCGCTGTATACCTTGCTGGGCATCAAGACCTGTCCGATGAAGCCGCAAGCAAAATCCTGATCCTCTGAGTGTTGTTTCCCGGTAGTTCCGGGCGCTACGTAGAAAGGCGCGGCGGCGACCGCGCCTTTCTTGTTAAACGCCTCCGGATATAGCTCCCGGACACTGGCTGCATGCCACCTTAAAATCCATAAAAAATTACATAGACTTTATTTGCTGGGTGAGATGGCGTCGTTCCACCGGGTTTACGCGCCTGGCCGCTGATGGGCGTCCGCACATGG
>NZ_JBYCKR010000185.1:0-13062 GCF_057473505.1 Acidithiobacillus sp. TH-A35
CGGTTGCCATTGCCAAACTCGACGGAGACGTTTTCAAAGAGGGCCTTGGCCCCGAATTGCATGGTGAGATTGGCGGTGCTGAGCAAGATCGACTCCGAAAGACGGCAAACAGGGCTGATGGACGGGCGCGATGATAGCACTGAACTGGGTTGCGCGTCCTACTCTTCGTTGCGTAAGGTGCGCACTAACTTGACAGATTCACTCAGCTTCCCGTACCTTGCTCAGTGAATCGTTATAAACGCTAGGGGCGCCCACGTCGTGGGCTGAGAGGTACCCTTGGAACCTGATCCGGGTTATGCCGGCGTAGGGAAGCGCGACCGCAGCACGCCTGTCCGCATTTTCCTCCCGCATCCCGATTTTGTTCCGCAGTAATCGGATAAATTTTTAGGAGGAATGACTGATGGCTACCCGTCCCACGGATATGGTGAATACTATGCAGGACGCAGCGGTAACCTGCGGCCCGATTCCAGGCTCACACAAGCGTTACCTTAGTGGCGCGCGGTTCCCGGAATTGCGCATTCCCTTGCGGGAGATTCAGCAGAGCGACTCCCGGAGGCGGGACGGCAGCCTCGAAGTCAATCCTGCCATCCCGGTCTATGATTGCAGCGGTCCCTACACCGACCCGGACGCGGTCATCGATATTCATGCGGGCCTGCCCGCCCTGCGCTGGCAATGGTCGCCGACGGATACCGCCATCGAAAGCCGCCCCGAGCCCAGTTCCGCCTATGGTCGCGCCCGTCTGGCGGATGTCCGCACGGCGGATCTGCGGTTTCATCATCGCCGTGAAATTCGCCGGGCGGCCAACGGCGGCAATGTCTCCCAGATGCACTATGCGCGGCGCGGTATCATCACCCCCGAGATGGAGTTCGTCGCCATCCGCGAAAACCAGGGTCTGGATCGTTTGCGTGCCAGCCATCCGGCGCTGTTCCGTGCCCATCGCGGCGAGTCCTTCGGTGCGCAGATCCCCGACACCATTACCCCGGAATTTGTGCGCGATGAAATCGCCCGGGGCCGCGCCATCATTCCCGCCAATATCAATCACCCTGAGCTGGAGCCGATGATTATCGGCCGCAATTTTTTGGTGAAGATCAACGCCAATATCGGCAACTCCGCGGTCACCTCGTCCATTGCCGAAGAAGTGGAAAAAATGGTCTGGTCGATTCGTTGGGGCGCCGACACGGTCATGGATTTATCCACCGGCAGGCACATTCACGAAACCCGCGAATGGATTATCCGTAATAGTCCAGTACCCATCGGTACCGTGCCGATTTATCAGGCCCTGGAGAAGGTCGATGGTAAGGCCGAAGACCTCACCTGGGATTTGTTCCGGGATACACTCATTGAGCAGGCGGAGCAGGGTGTCGATTATTTTACCATCCATGCCGGCGTCCTGCTGCGTTACGTCCCGCTGACGGCGAATCGTCTTACCGGCATCGTGTCGCGTGGTGGTTCCATCATGGCCAAATGGTGTCTCGCCCACCATCGGGAGAGCTTCCTCTACACCCATTTTGAAGAAATCTGCGAGATCATGAAGGCCTATGACGTGAGCTTTTCCCTCGGCGATGGCCTGCGTCCTGGCTCGCTGGCCGACGCCAATGACGAGGCGCAGTTTGCCGAGCTGCACACGCTGGGTGAACTCACTCGGATCGCCTGGAAGCATGATGTGCAGGTCATGATTGAAGGCCCCGGCCATGTCCCCATGCAACTCATCAAGGCCAATATGGACGAGGAGCTACAGCACTGTTTCGAGGCCCCGTTCTACACCCTGGGACCGCTGACCACGGACATCGCGCCCGGCTATGACCATATCACCAGCGCCATCGGCGCCGCGCAGATCGGCTGGTACGGCACCGCCATGCTCTGCTACGTCACGCCCAAGGAGCATCTCGGCCTGCCGGACAAAAATGACGTGCGGGAAGGGGCCATCACTTACAAGATTGCCGCCCATGCCGCCGACCTCGCCAAGGGGCATCCCGGTGCGCAGGTACGGGACAACGCCTTGTCCAAGGCGCGTTTTGAATTCCGCTGGGAAGACCAGTTTCACCTCGGACTGGACCCGGAAAAGGCGCGGGAATATCACGACGAAACCTTGCCCCAGGAAGGCGCCAAGGCGGCGCACTTCTGTTCCATGTGTGGCCCTCATTTCTGTTCCATGAAAATCTCCCAGGATTTGCAGGAATACGCGCAATCCAAGGGTGAAGACATCGAGACGGCCCGAATGGAAGGACTGCAGGAAAAGGCAGAGGACTTTAAGCGGCTGGGGAAGAATATCTACCTGCGTTAATACAAGAAAGGGGCCTGAAGGCCCCTCCGACGGTATACCGCTTAGCGGAACCGTTTTCTGGTGTAGAGGTAAGCAATACCTGCCAGACTAAAGTAAATGAATGGCAGAAAGAAGATGAAATCCTCCAGATCTACATAATGCATAGACAGCTCCTTGTTTCCTAATGAATGGAACCCTGCTTTTGCTGCTGTTCTTCATCCTGTCTGTCAAACATGATAGCACCTGCAGCAGAGATAAGAACCACCATGGTGGTCCCTACCAGCCAGGCAAAGTACCAGGGGCCGTAGTCGCCGGTAATCACCGCCAGAAAAAGGGACAACACCATGATTGCCGCTAACCCGATAAATGTGAGCAAATTTTTCATGTCCGCCTCCTCTTAATAAGCGTGGTCGTCTTGCGTGTCGGGTGCCGCCACCTTGCCGCGCATCACCCGGAAACACCAAGTGGTATAACTGATGATGATAGGCAGGAAAATCAGGCCGAAGATGGTCATCCAGATCAGGTTATATTCACTGCCCGTACTGTTCCAGACCGTGAGGCTCTGGTTGATGTTGTCCGTGGATGGCATCAGGAAGGGGAACATGGAAGTGCCCACTGCCCCGATCGTACCGATCCAGGCCAGCGCACCCATCCACCAGCCGAGGGTGGGTTTGTTGGCGCGCAGCGCGAGCACGCCCAGGACCATGCCAGCCAAACCCAGCAAGGGCACCAGCCAGAGAATGGGGTGGGCGGAATAATTAGCCATCCACGCCCCATTCGCGAGGGTGACCGTCTGGCCGCTAACCGGATTGGCGGGCATACCCGGATCACCAGTGATCAGTTGGAAACCCTTCATGCCGGATACCATGAAGCCACCGATAACGAAGAGTACCAGCGCGGCAACGCCGCCCACACTGGCGTAATTTCGTGCCCGGTCATACAGCGCACCGCTACCACGGATCATGAGCATGGTACCGCCCTGATAGATGGCCAGGCTCAGTGACAGTACGCCGCAGAGAATCGCAAAAGGATTCAGCAGATACCAGATGAAAGACTCGGTCTGGTAATACTGGCCGTCCCAGCCGAAGTGAAAGCCGACACCCTCAAGAATATTCCCCATGGCAGCCCCGTAAACAATCATGGGCAGGGCACCGGAAATGAGAAAGACCCAGTCCCAGGAGTCGCGCCAGCGATGACTAGGCACCTTGGAACGGTATTCAAAGGCGACAGGGCGCATGATCATGCTGAACAGCAGGAGAATCATGACGATGTAGAAGACCGAAAAAGAAGTCGCATAGAGGGTTGGAAAGGCCGCGAAAATCGCGCCACCGCCAAGAATGAACCACACCTGATTACCGTCCCAGTGCGGGCCAACGATGTTCAGTGCTTCGCGGCGTTCGCCGTCGGTTTTGCCGACAAAGCGCATCAGGGTGCCAACGCCCATATCCATACCGACCATGATAGCGAGGCCCATCAACAGGATTCCCAGAATCAGGAACCAGAATATCTTTAAATATATGTAAGCATCCATCTTGTGCTCTCCATTCAGTCGGGGGGTAAATCAACCCCCCCTTGATTCATCACGCAGGCGTTACTTGCGATCCATGCTGGGTTTGGCAAACACCGGCTGACCCGCCATGCCGCCACCCGCAGGCGCGGAACCATGACCATGACCATGATGATCATCCTGCGGACCCAGACGGGCGTATTTGAACATCAGGTAGAGCTCTGCCGCGATGAAAGAGCTGTACAACAGGGTGAACCCGATAAGCGAGAACACCATGTAGCCGACGCTGTGGCTGGAAGCGGAGACGAAGGTGGGCAGCCAGCCAAATACAGTCCACGGCTGACGACCATTTTCGGCGGTGATCCAACCGAACTCGCAGGCTACCCAAGGCAAGGGAATGCTCCACATCGCCAGTTTCAGCAGGGTGGGGTGTTTCTCAATTTCGTTTTTCAGGCTGAAATAAGCCGCGAAAGCGAAGAGGGCGAGCATGAAGAAGCCTGCAGCGACCATCAGGCGGAAGGCCCAGAATTCTACCCATACATTGGGGATGGTATCCTTCGCGGTCTTGTCCAGAACACTGGGCAGATTGGTGGCGTTGATCTTCTTGAGGTCCTGATCAGGCGCAAATTGCATGGCCAGGAAACCGTAGCCCATATCATTTTCATACTGCTTGAAGGTGGACAGTGCCTGGGTATTGCTGCGATCCAGGTTGTATTCTTTCAGGGCAATCATGGCCTTGATGCCATTCACGATCTTCGGCTTGGCTTCTTGCTCCAACTGGATAATGCCCGGAATCACCGTGGTTTCGGAGTGGGTCAGTAGCGGCGTAAGTATATAAGGGATGGAAACCTCGAAAATGTTCTTCTGCTCGCTACGGCTGGGGATGGCGATAAGGTTCCAGGAAGCAGAGACGGTATTGTAATCCGTGTTCCAGATGGCTTCCATGGCCGCCAGCTTGGTGGGTTGTTTCTGGCCGTCAATGTAGCCCAGGGCGTCACCCAGGGTAATTACGCCGATGCTGGAAATCACCCCGAACAGCGTGGCGATACGGAAGGATCGCAACGCCATATCTTTCCGCTTGTTGGTCAGCATGTAATAAGCGCTAATGCCCATGACGAACATGGAGCCGGTCACAAAACCTGCGATGGACGTATGGACAAACTTGGCCTGCGCATCGGGGTTGAAGATCAATTCAATAAAGCTGGAAAATTGCATCCGCATGGTATTGGGATCAAAAGTGCCGCCCTGCGGGTCCTGCATAAAACCGTTGGCAATCAGAATCCACAATGCAGAAAGGTTCGAACCCAGTGCGACTAAATAGGTAACGACTAGATGTGCCTTGCGGCTCATGCGCTCCCAGCCAAAGAACATCACACCGACGAAGGTGGACTCCATGAAGAAGGCCATCAGCCCTTCGATAGCCAGCGGGGTGCCGAAAATATCGCCCACGAAGTGGGAATACATGGACCAGTTGGTCCCGAATTCAAACTCCATGGTCAGACCGGTGGCAACACCCAGGGCAAAGTTAATGCCGAAGAGTTTGCCCCAGAACTGGGTCATTTCTTTGTAAATCTGTTTACCGGTGATGACATACACCGTTTCCATGGTGGCCAGAATAAAGGTCATGCCCAGGGTGAGTGGTACAAATAAGAAGTGGTAGAGAGCGGTCAGCGCGAACTGCAGGCGCGATAGCTCCACCACCGTGGGATTGATCAACATGTCCATGAATTACCTCCTACAAAGAAGCCGGAATGTCCCGACCGGGCATGTAATGGTGCACATCTTCTTCCTGTGCCTCGATTTCCTTCACATCATTTTTACGGGTTACTTCTACTGGGGTCTTCTCCGGTAGCAAAAGCGCACAACTGCGTAAGAATGCACCTTTACCCCGTTGATTATTTAACCAATTGTCTTTGCGGCGGAGCTCTTCGATGCTGGTGAGGCGCCGGCCTTTACTTTCCAGGCCGGGGTAGATCAGGGTTTCCCCCGGGAAACTGAGTAAACGGTGGGTGATGCTGTGATACAGGGTTTGCAAATCGTTCTGGTTAGTGCCGGGCGCGGTGCCCGTGGCCAGCAAGGTCATCCCGGTGAACAAGCGATCCTCCCACCAGTAGGTGACAGCGCAGGGACTGAGTCCAGGGGTGTGCAGAACCCGCAGACTTTCTTCTCCAAAGTATAGGACATCGCCGTGACGCAGGCGCAGGTCGATGTGTTCATCGGCCGCGCTTTCATGGGCAACGATCCTGGCGCCGCTATCTTTTTTCAGCACGGTGGCGGCGGTGATATGCGCGGGTTCATGGTGGGTCTGCAAAATGTAGCGCAGTTTGAGGCCGCGCTCGGCCATGAATGCCTCCAGAGTGTCAACATGTGCAGGCATGGGGTCAATGATGATGGACTCGCGCGTAACGGGGTCGCCCAGCAGATAGCTCAGGTGGCCGCCTTTGGGGGTGCATAGTTGTCTGAATATCATGTCGCCCGTCCCTGTCGAATGTATGGACATCGGATCATTAGCAATCGCTATGCCATTATTTTATCGTGTGTTAGAGGTAAAACGCTTTTTGATAATGTAGTAATAAAACAAAATATTATGTTTTACTTATAAAGATTTTCGAGCGTCACTCCGGCTCCGGGTCAGTCTGCGTCTCGGTAAGACTGCCAAAAATGGCATAGACGAATTGGCAGAGGCTGCTATAATTGGCATACGCTTGGGGATCTGCTCGTCGCGCAGAGGACGGATCCGGCGTGTGGGGTGCGATAAGGAGGGGCCATGACCGATTTACTCAAGCAGTTACGACCGGAAATGACATCGCTGTTGGACTGCTTTAGTGCTCCGGCGGTGTTGCTTTGTGCCGATTACACGGTCCTTGCCGCCAATCAGACCTATCGGCGAGTCTTCGGTGATGGCAAGCCCTTACAGGGGCGGCTTTGTTACGAGATCATGGCAGAGGCGGGTTACGTCTGTCGTCAGGGAGGCAACCACTGCCCCCTTGATGCGTGTCAGCATTGTGGTAATAGTCAGCATGTGGTGCATAGCGGTACCTCCGGAAACGCCCAAATTGATCTGTACCCCATCCGCAACGATAACGCTGAGGTCGTGTATTTTCTCGAACTTTTGGTCCTCATGCCGCAGTCGGCTGTGCAATCCGCCCCAGCCATGGTCGGCAATTCCTCCGCCTGGCGGGACGTTACCACGCTTATCCGACGGGCGGCCCCCAGTGATGCCGCGATATTGCTGCTCGGGGAGTCTGGCACGGGTAAGGAGTTGGCTGCCGCGGCTGTACATCAGGCCAGTCGTGGTCGTAACGGGCCCTTCGTGGCGGTGGATTGCTCGGGGTTGCCCGAAACCCTCTTCGAGAGTGAGCTATTCGGCTATGAGAAAGGGGCATTTACCGGTGCGCATTCGCGCAAAATTGGCCTGGTAGAAGCGGCTAATGGCGGTACCCTTTTTCTGGATGAAGTTGGCGATATTCCTCTTAGCCTGCAGGTAAAACTCCTGCGCCTGCTGGAAACGGGTCATTTCCGGCGGGTGGGGGGCGTGGAGCCGATTCGCTCGCAGTTCCGTCTGATCTCGGCTACCCACCGCCCATTAGAAAGAATGGTCGCGGAGGAGCGGTTCCGGCAGGATCTATATTATCGGTTGAATACCTTTCCGGTGGTGTTGCCCGCCCTGCGTGAGCGCCTGGACGATATCCCCCTGTTGGCGGAAGCCATTCTGCAACGTTTGTCGGTGGCCAAGGGCCTGCATCTTCACGCCGACGCGCTGGATCTGCTGCGACGCTATGATTATCCGGGTAATATTCGTGAGCTGCGCAACATCCTTGAGCGTGCCGCACTGCTGGCTGACGATGTCTGGATTCTCCCCGAGCACCTGCCCGCAAATCTTCAACATCTGCCAGAGCAGGCACTCAGCCCGGCAAAGGCTGTATCCGCCAGGCAATCCTCCGTACCAGGCATTGAGGAAATTATTCCGCTGGCGGAACTGGAAGAGCAATATCTGCGCTGGGCACGGGAAAGTCACGGCGGGGATCGCCGCAGCCTAGCGCAACGTCTGGGCGTAAGCGAACGCACCTTATATCGTAAATTGGATGCACTGAGGAGTAATAGCGAACATGCCGTTGAGCCATGATGTCTGGCCGGAGGGTTTGCTGACACGCCCTGGTCGCGAAACGGGCGCTCCTTGCATTGTGCTCCTGCATGGCCTCGGTGCCTCCATGGAAGACCTCGCCGGGGTAGCAGACTTTGTAGACCCGGAAGGTCGCTTCCGCTGGGTATTTCCCAATGCGCCGGTGCGCCCGATACGCATCAACGGGGGCAGACCGATGCGGGCCTGGTATGACATTTATGGTTTCGACAGTCATTCCGCAGAAGATATGGAAGGATTACAAGGCATGGCTAGGCGGATCAGCGCACTGCTGGATCATGAGGCTGGCAAGGGATCGTCTATCATTCTCGGTGGATTCTCGCAGGGCGGCGCGATGTCGCTCTATACCACCTTGCATGCCAGTTACACGACCAAGGCAGTGCTTGCCCTCAGTGCCTACCTGCCGTTGCGCACCCATCTGCCGGCAGCCACGGCCGAGTCACCGCCGGTATTTTGGGCGCACGGGAAACAGGATGCCGTCTTGCCCCTTTCTTATATGGAAATTGCCCAGCAGATTATGGAGCCATTGGGTTATGCCGTAAGCGCACACCGCTATCCCATGGGCCACACGCTTTGTGAGGATGAGCTGCTGGATTTGCGCACCTTTCTTCAGGCCATTGCCGACCCTCAGACTCGGTAACCGTTAATCTGTCGTCCCAAAAATCTGCTCTTCCAGACCCCACCGCGCCGCCAGCGTTTCGGTGGCATTCACCAGTTCCTCCGCGCGCGAGGGGTGGTTGACGCGGGTTTCGACGATCTTGCGCAGGGCCTCATCGCGGTCGCCACTACTGGCGAGCAGATGAATCAGTTCGCCAGCATCGCGGCCGACAATTTCACCGCCGAGTAATTCGCCGCTATCCATGTCCGCCAACAAGCGCACGAAACCTGTGCTATCATCCTGCCCGAGTGCGCGCGGTGAAGTCTCAAAAGCGGCGAACCCCACCGCTGGTTCAAAGCCCTGGTCTTCCGCTGCCTCATCAGCCATGCCGATGCGCGCCAGTTCCACCGCCGAATAAACCAGTTCCGGTACCCAGAGCGGATCACGTTCTTGCTTTTCTTTGCTGAGCAGGTTGTGGATGACTATCTGGGCATCGCTAAGGGCCTGATTGGCATTCATGATCGGGCCGACCGCATCGCCAATGGCATAAATGCCTGGCTCTTCCGTCTCCAGCATGGTGTTGGTCCGTACAAATCCGCGATCATCCAGGGTGACGCCGGTGTTTTCCAGTCCCAATCCCTCCGTAAAGGCATGGCGCCCAGTAGCGAGCAGCACCCAATCGCTCTGAACCGACTCCCCCTGGTCATTGAAGATCTTCACTCCATCGCCTGCCGTCTCAATGCGGGCGATCTTGAATCCGGCTTGTGGATGGATATTCAGCGCCGCCAGCGCCGCTTTGAGCGCATCCTTGGCCTGCGGTGAATACTGGGTATGGGCGAGGGAAGGGGAGTGCACCAGCCATTCCACCTGTTTGCCGAGTTGGGTAAAAATGTACGCGAACTCGGTGCCGATGACCCCGCCGCCCACCAGGATTACCCGATCCCCGCTGGGGACGCCGTCGTCATAGAGCATATCGCTGGTCAGTACCTTGCCAGGTACGGCGGCAATCCCCGCGGGCAACGAAGGCGCGGAGCCGGTGGCGATGATGGTGGTTTCCGTGTGGATTTCCGTCAGGCCCTCAGCGCCTTGGATTTGAATGCGCTGCGGATCCAGGAAGCGGCCAGTGCCATTATAGAGATGAACGCCGAGACGTTTCAGATAATCGACATAGCTGGTGCGCACTGTCTCGACCACCTGATGCTGGTGCCGCCAGGCTTGTGCCATATCTCCTGTGAGCGCCGAACCCACAACACCCCGCTTTTCGAAATGACGACTTTGCTCGATCCACTTTGCCGTCTCATGCCAGTCCTTTTTGGGGACGCAGCCGCGATTCAGGCAGGTGCCACCCCAGGTCTGCTTTTCGATGATCGCGGCTTTTTTACCTCTCAGTGTGGCCAGCACCGCTGCGCGATAGCCGCCCGGGCCGCTACCGATAATCGTGATGTCATAGTTACTAGTGCTCATTAGTTCCTCTTTTTCAATTCAGTAAGAATCATTTATCAGGTTATTGCTCATGTTTACCGCAAGTCGCTATTTCCGGAGCTTATAAGCCCTGCTGCAGAGCAGCCATCGGACCATAAATTGCGTTGTTGTTTATCGGCGACGACCACCCATCGCTATCTTTAATAGCGGAAATGCATCGTTTATGGGCATAATCTATTAGTCTTCTGCGATAATATAATATTTTCAGTGAGCTATGAAGACTGCTTGAAACCTATCTGCACAACTGCATCCTCCCGAGCGATTGATTCACGGCCTATCTCCCTAAAAAGCGTCGGGCACAGGCGACAAAAATAACCTCAGGGTGATAATTATTATTATAAAAACATATAGATAACAACTTGGCACAGGCCTTGCTTAACTCCTCAATATGAATATTTATCGCCGCAATCACTTATTACTAAAGCTACTTTCCGCCGCCCTGCTTGGGTTGGCAGGATGGGCTATGACACTGCCTGTGTATGCTGCTGAGTTTAGCATGACCACGGTGGAGACTAAGGCCAAAGCGCTGGTGGATAGCGCTTATGATGCGAAGCCGCTACCCATTCCGGCTTTTCTGAAGGACCTCACTCCAGAACAGTATGCGCAGATTCAGGATGTTTCGCCGCTCTGGCGTGGCGACAATGTGCCGTTTGAAGCACAGTTTTATCTGCCCGGCTCTTGGTTTCACCGCCCAGTGGTTATCCGCAGCGTTGTGAACGGTGTGGTGCGGCCAGTTCCCTTTACGCTGGAGCATTTCAGTTTTGGCGATCTGAACGTACCCAAAGATATCCCCAGCGAACTCGGTTACTCAGGTTTCCGTCTGCTCGCACCGCTCGATACGCCGCCTCATCACAACGAGTTCATCTCCTTCCTCGGCGCCACGTATTTCCGCGCTGTGGGTAAAGATGCCATCTACGGGACGTCGGCACGAGGCCTCGGCATCGACACGGCCCAGCCTTCCGGCGAAATCTTCCCTTACTTCAAACAATTCTGGCTGGTGCGGCCCAAGGCGGGCGATACCCAGATGGTGGTCTACGCGCTGATGGACAGTCCGGTAGCGACGGGCGCCTATCGCTTCACCATCCAGCCGGGTGACAGCAGCACGGTACATGTCGATGCCACCATTTACCTGCGCAAGCCGGTACAGGTGCTGGAGCTGGCGCCCCTGACCAGCATGTACTGGCACGGGCATGGGCGTGGTGTCACTGCGGGTGACTGGCACCCGGCGCAGCACGACTCCAGCGACCTGGTCATGGCCAACGGCAATGGCGAATGGATCACCCGGCCCATAGATAACCCCCTGCACATCCAGACCACCACTTACGACATGGATCACCCCGAGGGTTTCGGTCTGATTCAGGAGGATCGCCACTTCTCCGCGTATGAGGGGATTGAGACTAACTATCAGCGACGTCCCAGCGTTTGGGTTCAGCCCGACGGTGACTGGGGCAAGGGGCAAGTGCGTTTGGTGGAGCTGCCCACCAACAACCGCGATATGGATAATATTGCGGTGTTCTGGGTGCCAGAACATGAGCCGGCGCCCAAAACGCCCTTGCACTTCGCCTATACCCTGCGCTTTTTCCTCAACAACCACGGTCTGATCCCGCTGCCGCATCCAGTGGGTACCTATTTGGGCGATGATGCGAAAGTGCCTGGCGCGCGGACGGTGGTGATTGATTTTGCGGGTGGTGCACTCACTAAACTGCCGGGGACTGCACCCGTGCAGCTCCATCTTGATGCGGGAAATGGCGCGAAAATTCTTAGTCAGAAGCTGGAATGGGAGAAAGATGATCATTTCTGGCGGGTGATTGCGGTCATTCAGCCGCAACCGGATTCACCCAGTAACGTGCGGTGTTTTTTAACCCTGAACAATCAGGTGATGAGTAATACCTGGACATATCTCTTACATGTGGCAAAGGAGTAGGTAATGTTTAAAGATGAATCAAGCTACAGCGTCAATCCCGCGGGTGAACTGCTGGCGGGATTGACAGCGGAGGCCATGGTCGTCGCAAGCAATGCCCCGGTGCTGGCCCGTGTGGAGCAGTATATCGCCCGCCTGTCTTTGACGGATGCCCAGCGGCTGTGGATTCGCGGGCAGGTGATCGCGCAGCAGTGCGGCGCCGACATGGAAGGCGAAGCGCTTTATGCGCGCGCTTTCGCAAGCCTGCACATGGCCCTGGCGACCCTGACGGATGGTGATGAACTGGATGCGCGTCTGGATCTGTCTCTCAATCTGCCCGTGGGCGAAACCCATGACGGCAAGTCCTGCCGTTGGTTGCAGCGTCAGGTAGCCCCGGCTATTGTGCGGTCGAGCATGGCCTCGCGGCCTTTGAATCGGTCCTGGGGCGCGGCCTTGTTGCGCCTTATCCAGCCTTTGCTGAACCGCCGTGCGATCAGCGCGAATCGGCGCGTGTTGCCCGGAGAAGCCTGAATATGGGTCGTAGCGGCGTCCGGCCATGGGAAGCCATCGGCCGGTACCGGCGCTACTGGCTCAGTGCTTTCATCGTTCTTCCGGCGTGCAGTGCCGGTTTGATACTGGATCAGGTGCTGACAGATCGCCTGCCTCTGTGGCTGGAAATGCCGATGCTGATTATCTTCGCGTTACTGTTTGCGTGGATATCCGCAGGCTTCTGGACGGCACTGGTGGGATTTGTTCTGCTCATGCGCGGACGGACAGACACTGCGCCGGGCAGTCCCGAACTGCGTCTGGCCGAGCCGCGTCCGCAGAGCCGTGTAGCCATAGTCATGCCCATCTACAACGAAGAGGTAGAGCGGGTCGCGGCGGGTCTCCAGGCCACCTACAAATCTCTGCAGCATGCCGGAGCGCTCGCGCACTTCGAATTTTTCCTGCTGAGCGATACCCGTGACCCCGCCATCTGGTTGCGCGAAGAACTGGTGTGGTCGGCGCTCTGTCAGTCTTTAGATGCCTTTGGCCGCATCCATTACCGGCGGAGGCCTATCAACAATAAGGCCAAGAGTGGGAATGTGGCGGACTTCTGCCGCCGCTGGGGTAAGGATTACGAATACATGGTCGTGCTCGACGCCGACAGTGTGATGAACGGCGAAACGCT
>NZ_JBYCKR010000186.1:0-10281 GCF_057473505.1 Acidithiobacillus sp. TH-A35
CCTCAGGGGTGCGCATTGCCTTGGATGACATCGGCAGCGCCTATTCCTCGCTCCTGCGTCTGAAAGCCCTGCCGGTAGATGAAATCAAGTTGGATCAAGGTTTCGTGCGCACCTTGGAGCAGCACCCGGAAGATCTGTATTTCGTGATTACGATGCAGGAACTCGCAGAAAACTTCGGGGTCAGTCTTGTAGTAGAGGGCGTGGAAACGGATGATATATTGGATGCGCTGACCATGCTGGACGTGGAAATGTTCCAGGGTTATGCCATCGCGAGGCCCCTGCCCTTAGAGGCGTTGCTCCAATTCTTAAGGCATCCTCCTAAGACGCAACGCGAGCATCCAACGAGCCTTCTCGGGCTCTATGCCGAGCTAATCACCCATAACGCAGTCTTTAAAAATGCCATTCGGCACGATCCGCAGCTGGTGAGCTATATGCCTCTGGCAGATGTGAGCACTTGTCATATCACAAAGGATCTACAGCGATTAGGGATTGCAGAGGGTAGCACCATAGATCTTCTGCATAGAGAGTATCATCGGGCTATGGTAGCCATGAATTTACGAATCATAGCCGCGCCTAAAGAGCACGACTGGAGTTCAGTGCAAACAGCAGAACGTCATCTGCTGGATGCCGTGATCGCGGAATACAAAAAAATAAAGGGCAACTAACCAAATCGCGGTTGGTTTTTCAGCGTGTACCGCCTGCCCAAAGGCTAGATGGATCTGCTTGGACCACCGCGATGAGTTTCCTAGAAAGTGAATGACCGGTTACGCTGCAAAATCGGCCATTAGTCACCTTAATCAAGCTGCGTGGCGTTCAAGCACTTGATAACAGGACCTCCCGATGCGCTTCAATCGTTTCAAGGTGCGGATGGGCCACTTCATGCCCGACTGGCGTCATCAACGGCATCAGTTCAATCCTCTGCCGGTGCGGCAGGAGAGGTGATGTCACGCATTGCGCGACCGCTCCATACAGTCCAAAATCCACCCCTACACGAGGGGGACCCATGTTTGACAATCTGACCCAGAAACTGACTCAGACCTTCAAGAACTTGCGCGGCCAGGGACGGCTGAGCGAGGATAATATCCGCGACGCACTGCGCGATGTGCGGTTGGCGCTGCTGGAGGCCGACGTAGCCCTGCCGGTAGTCAAAGACTTCATCCATAACGTCCGCGAAGAGGCTATGGGTGAAGCCGTGGTCAAGAGCCTCACGCCGGGGCAGGTCTTCGTCAAGATCGTCAATGATGAGCTGGTGAAGTTGATGGGGGCGCACAATGATCGCCTCGATCTCAGCGCCCGTCCCCCGGCGGTGATCCTGCTCGCGGGCTTGCAGGGCTCGGGTAAGACCACTACCAGTGCCAAGCTCGCTCTGTGGCTCAAGGATAAAGAAAAGAAGCGCGTGCTGATGGTCAGTACCGACGTCTACCGTCCTGCCGCCATGGAGCAGTTGGTGCATCTCGGTAAAGATATTGCGGTGGATGTGTTCCCCTCCAGCCCCGACCAGCAGCCGGTGCGCATCGCCCAGGATGCGGTGGAAGCGGCCCAGCGCGGCGTCTACGACGTACTCATCGTCGACACGGCGGGGCGTCTGCACGTGGACAGTGAGATGATGGCCGAGGCGCAGGCCCTGACCGCGGCGGTCAAACCGGTGGAACTGCTTTTCGTGGTCGATGCCATGACCGGCCAGGACGCGGTGAATACCGCCAAGGCCTTTAACGATGCCCTGCCGCTGACCGGCGTGATCCTCACCAAGGCCGATGGTGATGCCCGCGGTGGCGCAGCGCTGTCGGTGCGGGCCATTACGGGTAAACCCATCAAGTTCATCGGTATCGGTGAGAAAATTCGCAAGGGCCTGGAACCTTTCTATCCGGATCGCATGGCCTCGCGCATTCTGGGCATGGGCGACATCGTCAGCTTGGTGGAGCAGGTCCAGCAGGATGTGGACGAAGATCAGGCCCGGAAAATGACCGACAAGCTGCGCAGCGGCAAGGGCTTCGATCTGGAAGACTTCCGTGAGCAGTTGCGCCAGCTTGAGCGCATGGGCGGTATGGCCAGTATCATGGATAAGCTGCCCGGCATGGGCGAGTTGCCCGCCGAGGCGCAAAGCGCCATGCAGGATGGCAAGTCGATGCGCCGTCTGGAGGCCATGATTAATTCCATGACGCCCGGCGAACGGCGGCATCCGGACATCATCAAAGCCTCGCGACGGCGGCGGATTGCGGCAGGTTCCGGGACGACCGTCACCGAGGTCAACCGCCTGCTTAAGCAGTTCGAAATGATGCAAAAGATGTTCAAAAAAATGGGTAAAGGGGGCCGGGGGCTCAGCCGTTTGCTGGGGATGAATCCCAAATCGATGTTGAAGGGCGGTTTACCCTTCCGTTAGAGCTTGTTTTTAGTTACGATACGCGCCTTTCTCCCGCACAGTGGGAGGGGATCATGGTTAAGGAGAACACATGGTAGTCATTCGTATGGCCCGGGGCGGCGCCAAGAAGCGGCCTTTTTATCACATTGTGGTGACCGACAGCCGTAGCCGTCGGGATGGTCGTTTTATTGAGCGCCTGGGCTTTTACAATCCCATTGGCGCAGTAGCCGAGCTGCGGATCAACAAAGAACGCGCCGCTTACTGGTTGAGCCAGGGTGCCCAGCCGTCCGATACCGTCGCCGGCTTTCTGAAGAAAGAAGGCGTGAGCAAGACGGGTGTCGCCAGCGCCTGATGCCGGGGAGTGGGTGGTGCTGGGGCGTGTCTCCGGCATCTATGGTGTGCGCGGTATGGTGAAGGTTTTTTCTTTTACCGAAGAGCGCGACACCATCCTCGACTACTCGCCCTGGTATCTCGGCCCGGCCCGGCGCCCTTGGGTGCTGGAAGACGGGCGTATGCAGGGCGAGGGTGTGGTGGCCAAGCTTAAGCAGGTAGATGACCGTGAGCAGGCGCGTGCCCTTATCGGGCAGGAGATCGCCGTGCTCAGGGCCGAATTGCCTGATCCGGGAGCAGGTGAATTTTACTGGAGCACGCTGACCGGGTTGCGGGTACTGAACCGGGAAGGTGTCGCTCTGGGCACCGTGTCTGCTTTCCTGGAGACTGGGGCGAATGACGTGATGGTGGTCGGCGACGGCAAGGGTGGTGAGCTGCTCATTCCGTGGTCGGCCGAAGCGTCTGCAGGTGTGGATCTGTCCGCCGGGCAGATTATCGTGGATTGGCAAGCCGACTGGTGATGCGTTTCGACGTCATCACCATTTTTCCGGGGCTGATCCACGGTTATTTGCAGGAGGGCATTGTCGGCCGCGCGTTGACCCGCGGGCTGATTGAGGTGCAAACCTGGAACCCGCGGGATTTCAGTGACAGCACCTACCGGCGGGTGGATGACCGCCCTTTTGGCGGCGGGCCGGGCATGCTGATGATGGCGCCGCCTTTGCTGGCGGCTATCGCGGCAGCGCGGCAGGCCAATCCGGGGGCGCCGGTGATTTACTTGTCGCCCCAGGGGCAGCGCTTGCAGCAGCAGGCGGTGCAGGATTTCGCGGTGTTGCCGGGCCTGATTTTACTGGCAGGCCGCTATGAAGGCATTGACGAGCGGGTGCTGGCAGCGGTGGATGCGGAATGGTCCATCGGCGACTACGTGCTGGCAGGTGGTGAGTTGCCGGCGCTGGTGCTGATGGAGGCGGTGGCGCGGCAGTTGCCGGGTCTGCTGGGTCATGCGGATTCGGCGGCGGAAGATAGCTTTGCGGCGTCCGGCTTGCTGGATTGCCCGCATTATACCCGACCCGAAGTGGTGGCTGGGGAGGGGGTTCCGGAGGTGCTGCTTTCCGGAGATCACGCACGCATCCGCCGCTGGCGTTTGCAGCAGTCGTTAGGACGCACCGCCGAGCGGCGCCCGGATTTGCTGGAGCAACGGGGGCTGCAGGCTGGTGAGAAAGCATTATTGGAAGAGTATCGCCGTCAGGGCGGCGAAACGCAGTAATACTAGGCTAAGGAGTTGGGCATGAACATCATTGACGAAATTAATCAGGAACAAATGAAGTCGGAACTGCCGGCTTTTGGTGCGGGTGATACGGTCGCTGTTCACGTGAAAGTGAAGGAAGGCGACCGCGAGCGCATCCAGATTTTTGAAGGTATTTGCATTGCCCGCCGTAATCGTGGCCTGCACTCTGCTTTCACGGTCCGCAAAATCTCCAACGGTGAAGGGGTGGAGCGCGTTTTTCCCTCTTATTCGCCGCTGGTGACCAAGGTAGAAGTGAAGCGTCGTGGTGATGTGCGCCGCGCCAAGCTCTACTATCTGCGTGACCTCTCCGGTAAGGCTGCACGCATCAAAGAAAAGCTGGGCTGATGCAGCCTGACGCGGCACTCGGCCATGGCCGGGTTCGGGTTGGATGAGGGAGTGCTGACGCCGGGTTCGAGGGAGATCCTCGAACACTGGCGTTTTGCTTCTGTACCTGAGCGGGAAATCCTCTGGGCCGATTCCGCTCAGCGCCTGGTCTTGCGCGCTGCCTGGCAGCAGAGTTTGTTGCCGCACTGGTGGGCCGCCGCCGCAGATGCGCAGGCCCTGCAGATTGTGGCGGACACCCTGGCGCTCCTCGCTGATGCGGAGTCTTTGCCCCCTGCACTGTTGGCGACTGCCTTACAGGTGCAGGAGGCATCGCTGGTGAAGCCGGCAGCCATGCTGCCCGCTGCGCTGAGGTTTGAGGCCGCCAACCCCATGCCCCTGGACATGGAGGCGGACACCTTCGCCAAGGCTATTGAAGACGGTGATCTGGAGACGCTGGCGCCGCTGCTGTTCAGTATGGCGGAGGACGATAACGCCAGGCGGATTGTCCTCAACCGTCTGGCCCAGCGCCTGGCCGATGATAACCACGCCCAGGGTCTGCGTACCATCCTGTACGGGCAGTGGCATGACGCCGCGGCTGATCTGTCTGCCCGGCCTTTCTCGCTGGGCGCCCTGGCGCTTTTGCAGAGTCACTGGAAACTGCCTGCTGGGGTGGCTGTGGTGGTCCCAGAGGGGCGTGCCAGTCGCGATCCGGCCATAGATAAACCGCTGCTCCATGCCCTGCGGGATCGCGATCTGCCTGCCTTCATGGGGCGTATCCGCGCCCTCGGCGACCAGCCTTTGGACGCCATCCGTCAGCTCTTCCTGACCGTTACCCTGATGATCATTGAGGGCGGTGGCGACAAGGATCCCCTGCCGCTGATTCGTCTCTATGTCTGGCTCGGCAGTTTGTTGGCATTACCCCACCGGAGTTTGCGGCAGGCGCGGAAAGTGTTGTTCAGTGCTGCGGCTACCACTTTTGGCTTTGCCGGATGGAAGCGTCAGGAAGACTGGCCGGACTTCAGTACGCTGGCCGCTTATCGTGAGCGGGCAGCACTGGAGCCGGTGCCTGCGCCATTCAGTTGGCAGGGGGCTTTGTATGCCGCGGCGTCCGGCTCTGGCCCGCAGTGGTGGTTACAGGTGGCCGAGCGCGGTGTGGCACAGGGTGGACCGGCAGGCTTCTGGTCCCTGTGGCGCACTACGCAGCGCGCCGGATCCTTGACGGGAGGACCGTTGGCATGGATTCATCCTCTGGTAGTTACACGCCTGTTTCTGGACTGACCCGCTGGCGTTCTGACGCGCTGTTTTACCACAACTGGGCGATTCGATGACTACAGCCGCCGCGTCTGCTGAGCGTCAGCAGATAGATACCTTTCTCGACGCCCTGTGGCTGGAAAAAAACCTCGGTGAAAATACCCTGACGGCTTATCGCCAGGATCTGCTGCAGGTGGCGGTCGCCCTCGCAGGGCAAGGGCTGACCCTGACCACAGCCGATGAAGGTGCTCTGGCGCGTATACTGGGACAGAAGCTACAGTCAGGAGCGGCTCTGCGCTCCGTGGCTCGCCTGCTCTCCAGCGTGCGCCGCTTCTACGGTCATGCGGAGCGGGAGGGCTGGGTGCCTCGTGATCCCAGCCGTAATCTGCAAAGTCCCCGCCTCGGCCGGGCGCTGCCCCATGTCCTCAGTGAAACCGAGACAGAGGCCCTGCTCGCCGCCCCTGATTGCACTCGTCCTCTGGGACTGCGCGATGCAGCCATGCTGGAGTTGATGTACGCCTGCGGTTTGCGGGTGTCGGAGCTGGTGAATCTGGAGACGCGCCAGGTAGACCTCAGCGCCGGTCTGGTGGTGGTCTTTGGTAAGGGTCGCAAGGAACGTCTGGTGCCCATGGGAGAAATGGCCGCTGGACGCATGGCGCAGTATCTGCAAAGCGGTCGTCCGCAGATATTGGGCGAACGCATCAGTGCTGCCGTTTTCGTGACGGGACGCGGAGCCGCCATGACCAGGCAGCGTTTCTGGCAAAACATTGAGCATTACGCCCATGTCGCGGGGATTACCCAGACCGTCTCTCCCCACGGCCTGCGTCATGCCTTCGCCACCCATTTGCTGAATCACGGCGCGGACCTGCGCAGTGTGCAATTGATGCTTGGCCACGCGAATCTCTCCACCACGGAGATTTATACCCATGTGGCGCAGGCGCGTTTGAAGGAATTACATCAGAAGCATCACCCGCGCGGGTGATGCCTGTATTGTCGCGCCTCTACTTCTTAGGCAGCGTCACCACCACGTAGATGCTGGCTTTGCCCTGCCGCACCAGCAACGGGATAGGCTGGTCAGCGGGCAGAGCGGCGACAATGTGCTCCAACTGGGTGGGACTGTTGACGTCCTGCTGATCAATCTGCTGGAGGATCATGCCCGGCATGATCCCGGCTTCCGCTGCCGCGCCTTCACTAACGCCGACCACCACGACACCATGATGCACGTCCAACTGCTTCTCAATGCTGGGGGTCAGCGACTGGACATGGATGCCCATACGGGAGACTTTGCCCACTTTGGCCGCCGTGGAAGGTTCCTGGCTGCCGGAAGGCCCTTCCATGTTTTTGGGTAGGGCGGTAATCAGGACATCTTTGGTTTCCGCTTTTCCGCGGTGGAGGATGCCGACCTTGGCCTGCGTCCCCGGCAGGGTATTGCCAACCATAGGCGGTAACTGCCCGACATTGTACACCGGCTTGTTGTCATAGGTGACGATGACGTCACCGGGCTTGATGCCTGCCTTGGCGGCCGGGCTACCCGGCATGACGGAGGCGATAAGTGCGCCCACCGGTTCTTTGAGGTGCAGTGCTTGCGCCATTGGCGGCGTGACATCCTGCACTTCGACGCCCAGATAGCCGAACTGGATCGCTTTGTGGTCCTTGAAGTCCTGCACCACCCGCATCACGGTATTGATGGGAATCGAGAAGGACAGACCCATGTAGCCGCCGCTGTTGGTGTAAATCTGATCGTTGATGCCAATCACCTGGCCCTTCATGTTGAAGAGCGGTCCGCCGGAGTTGCCGGGATTGATGGGCACGTCGCTTTGGATGAAGGGGATGTATTCATCATCGGGCAGTGGACGGTTCATGGCGCTGACCACGCCCTGAGTCACGGTGTTATAGAAGCCGAAAGGCGCGCCGACGGCGAGCAGCCATTGGCCAACCTTCAGATCGTCGGAGTTGCCGATGGGCACGGTGGGCAAGTCCTTGGCGTCGATTTTGAGCAGTGCCGTATCGTAACGCACCGAGAGACCGATCAGCTTAGCCGGATAGGCATGATGGGTGGTGAGGGTAACGACGATATGGTTCGCGCCGCGGACGACATGACCGGCGGTGACGATATAGCCGTCGGGACTGATGATGAAGCCAGATCCAAGAGATTGAATTTTTTCATGTTGCTGGGGGTTTGAACCATGTTGTCCGGGAGCCATGAAGTGATGAAAAAACTGATAGAAAGGCGAGTTTGGCGGAAAAGGGTTGGTCTGCTGGTGAATGACCTTATTCGTGGTGCTGCTGATATTCACTACCGCCGGGCCGTAACGGTCGATAATCGGGGTGAAATCCGGCAGCGCGACCAGCGCCTGCTGGGGGGCCGTATTGGTGGCGATGGACAAGGCGGGCGAGGTAGGGGCATCGGCATGTGCCCACTCCGTCGCACCCAGTGAAAAACCAAAACATGCCGCTACGACGGCAGTGACTACCAGTTTGGGGCGCTTCAACATCGAATTCGGGCGATTATTCGCCATAGGACTCTCCTTCGGGATTTTGTCTTGCAGCTCGGTACGTCCTGGGTTGGACTCTGGGAAAAGACCGGGAGTTCCGGCCAACCGTTACAACATAACACATAAATCTCAACGAGAGACGGTGGCGGATAGCAACGCCCTCAGTGCAAAGCGCGGGACAGGCGGGACCGGTAGCGTTCCACCAGAGGCCCCTGATTACCCTGCAAAGCGAATATCTTCAGTACGGTTTTGCGGGCCAAGCCGTCCTGATAGTTTTTGTGGCGTTCAACCATCTCGATGAGCTGGTCCAGGGCCGCCTCTTCCTGCCCTTGCAAAAGAAGGAGCAAGGACCGCTGATACATGGCCTGCGCACGGAGATCGCCCTTTTCGCTGGCAATGGTGGCTTCCAGTTCGGCCATGGGCGGTGCGCTGCGGGCTGTCTCGGTGAATTCCAGCAGGGCTTTCAGTCCCTCGACCTCAATTTCCATTTGAAAGGTGGGGGACATGGCGTCGATCTGCGCCTGGGCGTCGGCATGGCGGCCCTGCTGGATGGCTAAGTGCGCCAGCGCCAGGCGCGCAGGATCGTTCCTGGGGTTGAGGCCGATGGCCTGTTCCAGCAATTGTTCGGCCTCTGCCGCCTTGCCCTGGGCAATGGCGTCAAGGGCCTGCACGCGAAGATCGTCACCCGGCAACGGCAGGTTTTTCTTGATGAACTGGCGCACGGCGGATTCGGGAAGCGCCCCCGTAAATTCATCGACGACTTTACCATCCTTGAAGGCCTTGACGGCCGGGATGCCGCGTACCTGATACTGGCGCGACAGGTCGGCGTTTTCGTCAGAATTGACCTTCGCGAGCACGAAGGCGCCGTCCATCTCCGCCGCCAGTTTTTCGAGGACCGGACCCAATGCCCGGCAGGGCGCGCACCAGGGCGCCCAGAAATCGACCAGTACCAGTACCTTCCGGGATAGCCCTACAACGGCTTCCTGAAAATTACCGAGGTTCACTTCGAGAACGTGCCCATTGACTGTCATACGAACTCCTGAGAGGAAGAGGTGAGAAGAAGAGGATAGACCGCACTGCCGTTATTTACCGTTTCAGGTGTGGTCAAAATGGGGCGTTTTCAAGGCGCGGCTGGTTTCCGGGGCGGTTACTGCTGTTCAGCTTTAGCCAGGGCGTCCAGCACGGACTGGAGCAGACTACGCCCGAGCGGTCCCATGCCGCGCTCCAGTTTGAGGCGGTCGTACTGGCCCCGGGAGAGGGGGCCAAGGGCCGCGCCCATGCGCGCCATATCGCCGCCGGCCCGCTGCATCTGACTGGCCATACGGCCCAGCCAGGCGAGGGCTTCCGGCTCACCGCGGCGGGCGGCGAGGATAACGCTGGCCAGACCGGGCGCGGCGAGGGTGGGATCAGCCGGGTCTCCGGCTTTGGGCAAGGTTTCGGGATTCTGCAAGCCCATGAGGATGGATTCGATGATGGTACTGTCTTCTTCGTCCAGCCCCTGCAGCAGGCCCAGCTCACGTTGCCCGGCCAGAATCTGGCGGATGATGGCGACCAGATCGCCCCAGCCATTGGCGGTGGCGACGCGTAGGTTTTCTTCCAGCGGCGCCCGGAGATGGACATTCTGGCAGGCGGCGACGACTTGCAGGATGAGCGCCGCATGGGCGCTGCGGATCTGCTCTCGGCGTTCGGGGAGGACGGGCATGCGGTGAACTCCAGTCAATGGTTGCCGGTTATTTTGCGGTATTGGCTGCGGGTGTGCAAAAAGCTCAACGATTGAGATGTCGCGCCAGATAATGCCCGGTGTGGGACAGGGGATTGTGCGCCACTTCCTCCGGTGTGCCGGTAGCGATGATCTGGCCGCCGCCGGAACCCCCCTCGGGGCCGAGGTCGATGACCCAGTCTGCCGTCTTGATGACGTCCAGATTGTGCTCGATAACGACGATGGTGTTGCCCGCGTCGGCCAGCTTCTGCAGCACATCGAGGAGCAGGGCAATGTCGTGGAAGTGCAGCCCGGTGGTGGGTTCGTCAAGGATGTAGAGGGTCCGCCCGGTGTCGCGACGGGAGAGTTCCCGGGAGAGCTTGACGCGCTGTGCTTCGCCACCGGAGAGGGTGGTGGCCGACTGGCCCAGACGCAGATAACCCAGGCCCACATCCAGCAGGGTCTGCAATTTGCGGGCGACGGGGGGGACGGGGTCAAAAAAGGCCCGTGCATCCTCCACCGTCATCTCCAGAACGTC
>NZ_JBYCKR010000187.1:0-5883 GCF_057473505.1 Acidithiobacillus sp. TH-A35
GCATCCTTGTCCGTGAGTCCGGCGCGGCGCACGAAGACGGCACAGCAGCGGGCGCCGTTGCCGCACTGCGCCACCTCAGTGCCATCCGCGTTAAAGATGCGATACCGGAAATCCGCATCGAGGGACGTCGCGGTCTCTACGAGCAGAATTTGATCGCAACCGACGCCGAAGTGGCGGTCGGCTATGGCACGGATGGCCTCGGGGCACAGTTCGACCCGTTGACGAACGCCATCGAAAACGACGAAGTCGTTACCCAGGCCCTGCATCTTGGTGAAGCGCAGAGAGGGGGACGCAGAATCAGTATGGGAGTGGCTCATGTTCTGAGTTTAGCAATGTCTGTCCGGGGAGGACAGGGCGTGTCGGCGTTATTGTTTGGCTGGGGGACGTGGATTCGAACCACGGTTAGCGGAGTCAGAGTCCGCTGTCCTACCGCTAGACGATCCCCCAAGAGAGGCGCGAATGATAGCTGTGGCGGCCCGTTCGTGTCAAATAGCAGGCGCTTTATCTATAAGATTTGTTGCGCGTTGTAAAAAAGGTGTTGTGAAAATGTTGCAAAGCGTCCACTCCGGTGCTATAACTTCACTCGTGGTATTTGAAACATTGCTCTCGAGGAGGAGCTTAGTCATGAAAAAGAATCTCGTAGCTTTGGCCGTTGCGGCGGCTTTTGTGGTCCCTGGCGTCGCTTTTGCGTCGACCAGTTCCAACAGAGACACCGGCCCGGTTGTATTCGGTTATGCCCAGATCACCGGCGCCACGCAATTCGGCGTTCCTGCTACACAGTCCAGCGGCCTGATTTTCGGCGTCAATCGTATCCGGTTGGGCTTCAAGGGTGAGGCGGTGCCCGGTGTGACTTACTTCATCCAGGGTGCTTATGATGAGGCGGGTTTAGGTAATGGTTTGCCAAATGGCCTGAATAACGGTCTCGGCGGTAACGTGCTGGGTGGCAGTAGTGCCCAGTTGATGGATGCTTGGGTCAACTTCGCACCGGTGCCCTTCGCCCAGTTGCAGGTCGGCAAGTTCAAGACCCCGGAAGGCCTGGAATACACCAGTGTGGCCGGCAATGAACTGACCTTCATCTACCGCAACATGGGGCAGTCCCTGTTGCCCGGGCGTTCCGTCGGTGCCATGCTCCATGCCGGCAATGTGATGGGCACGGGTGTTGGCTATGCCGTGGGTATTTTCGATAACACCTCATTGGACAGTTATACCGCCTTCAGTAACGGCAACACCTTTGGCGGCGGTCAGAGCGGCTTGCTCAACGGTAACGGCAAGTACATCACCTCCGGCATGTTGAGCTACAGCATGGGTCCCCTGTTGACCGCAGAAGTAAGCGGCAGCCTGGCAACGGCAAGGGTCTTGAATGGTACCAACAAGCTCACCAGTTGGAATGTGGGTCTTTGTGGTGGCATGATGGGCATCAAGTACGGCGCCGGTTATACCCGGACCGATGGCACTAGTACGATCGGTTACATGAACGCTGTCCGTAACAGTGTTGGCACCGTCAATGCCAGTGATTGGCATGCGGAGTTGGCCGCCAATCTGCACGAAATGACCCTGACCCCGGACTGGTTGGACGTCGAGCCCGCCGTGCGTTATGACCAGTACCATGTGACGGGCGCCGGCACCCTGGGTAACGCCACCGTTGGCGTGAACTACTTCGTGAACCCCAATAATCCCCATGCGGCTGAAGTCCAGTTGAACTACATCCTGGCTACCCGTGGCGGCTCCATTGACCAGAGGTATCCTGGCGGTAATGGCGTCGTCCCCATCAACGGCTTGGCTTACAACACTCTGATGCTGCAGTTCCAGGCTGGCTTCTAAGTTCAATAAGCCTTCGGGCCGCTTCGGCGGCTCCATTGCCGCCCCTTCGGGGGCGGTTTTTATTTGCTTTTTGGGGTGGATACCTTTATAAGAAAACCCGCTGCGGGGCTTGTGGCCCCTGTGTTTTTTCTTATGACCGTTTTTGGGGAATATTAGTGTCTCGTCAAATCCGTAACATTGCCATCATCGCCCACGTTGACCACGGTAAGACCACGCTGGTGGACCAACTCTTGCGTCAGTCGGGTACCTTTGCCGCCCACCAGCAACTGGAAGAGCGGGTGATGGACAGCAACGATCTGGAAAAAGAGCGCGGCATCACCATTATGGCCAAGAACACGGCGGTGCAGTGGGGCGACACCCACATCAACATCGTCGACACCCCCGGCCATGCCGACTTTGGCGCCGAGGTGGAGCGGGTGCTGGGCATGGTGGACGGCGTATTGCTGTTGGTGGATGCCGTTGAAGGTCCGATGCCGCAGACCCGTTTCGTCACCCGCAAGGCGCTGGAGCTGGGTCTCAAGCCCATCGTCGTCATCAACAAGGTGGATCGCCCCGGCGCCCGCGCCGACTATGTCATCAGCGCCACCTTTGATCTCTTCGACAAGCTGGGTGCGACGGAAGAACAACTGGATTTTCCGGTCATCTACGCCTCCGGTTTGCAGGGCTATGCGGGGGCAGACCCTGAAGTCCGCTCCGGTGACATGAAGCCCCTCTTTGAGATGATCCTCAGTCATGTGGCGGCGCCCGAAGGCGATCCCGATGGCCCTCTGCAGATGCAGATTGCCGACCTCGATTACTCCAGCTATGTGGGACGTATTGCTGTCGGTCGCATTCGCCGTGGCAGCATGCGTCCGGGGCAGGATATTGTCCTTATTCACGGCGTCGACAAGACCCAGACCAAGGCGCGTATCCTTCAGCTCCTCGGCTTTGACGGCCTCAAGCGGGTGCCGTGGGAAAGTGCTACGGTGGGTGACATTGTTGCCGTAACCGGCATTGAAGAACCCTCCATCGGCGCCACCATTGCTGCGCCCGAAGCGCCGGAGGCGCTGCCGTGGAAACCCATTGACGAACCCACCCTGAACATGACGTTTCAGGTCAATACCAGCCCCTTTGCGGGCCGGGAAGGCAAATTTGTCACCAGTCGCCAGTTGCGTGAGCGTCTTTATCGTGAATTGCTCATTAACGTCGCGTTGCGGGTGGAAGATACGGACAACGCCGATGTGTTCATGGTTTCCGGGCGCGGCGAGTTGCACCTGACCATCCTCATCGAGAACATGCGCCGCGAGGGCTACGAACTGGCGGTGTCGCGGCCGCGGGTGATTCAGCGCCAGGTGGACGGCGTCTGGGAGGAGCCCTATGAGGCGCTGACGGTGGACGTGGAAGAACAGCATCAGGGCACCATCATGGAGCGCCTGGGCATTCGCCGCGGCGAGTTGCAGGACATGATGCCCGATGGCCGGGGCCGGGTGCGCCTGGAATACCGGATTCCGGCGCGCGGGCTGATCGGCTTCCACACCGAGTTTTTGACGGCGACTTCCGGCACCGGGGTGATCAGCCATATTTTCGACAACTATGGTCCGGTCAAAGGGACTATTCCGGCGCGCAACAACGGCGTGCTGATCTCGGCGGAAGAAGGCGAGGCGGTGGGTTTCGCGCTCTTTAATCTGCAGGAGCGCGGCCGGATGTTTGTTAGCCCCGGCGACAAGGTCTACGAGGGCATGGTTATCGGCATTCATACCCGCGACAACGACCTGGTGGTCAACCCGCTCAAGGAAAAGAAGCTGACCAATATGCGGGCCTCCGGCTCTGATGAAAACATCATGCTGACGCCGCCGATTAAACTGACGCTGGAGGCGGCAGTCGAGTTTATTGCCGATGACGAGTTGGTGGAGGCGACGCCGCAGTCCATTCGTATCCGTAAGCGTTATCTGACGGAGAATGAACGTAAAAGGGCATCGCGCGGCGGCAGTTAAGCCTCCGGTATGGATGGATGACGGGAGATGGCCCGGAGCGCAGGTAAGGCTCCGGGCCGTTTTTTCGTCTCGTGTCGCAAGTGATGCCTACGGCGTGGGCGCTACGCGCGTTTTTTTAGGCGCGCTGCAGGCTCTGGCGGCTCAATGAAAGACGGTGGCCACCGCCAGACGAAAGGCGGGGATAGGGACGACAAAACTCTCCCCTGTATCGCTGACCCACTCGAAGCTGCCGTGCATGCTGCCTACGGGCGTGGACAGGACAGACCCGCTGGTATAGCGGAAGCGTTGACCGGGCTGCAGCGTCGGCTGTTCACCGACGACGCCTGGCCCTTTGACTTCCTGGATATGGCCCTCGGCGTCCGTAATGATCCAGTGGCGATTGAGAAGCTGTGCCGTCTGCGGGCCGTTATTCTGCAGTGTGATTTGATAAGCGAAGGCGAAATGTTCCTGCTCCGGGCTGGATTGTTCCGGCAGATAGCGCGTCTCGACGCTGATCTGGATTTCTGTGGGGGCATGCTCTTCCATGGTGTGCTCCGGGCCGTTGGTCGGCGTTACGATTCAGAAACAGTCTAACGGTCCGGGGGCAGGCTGCCAAGTTATACCGGCCCACCGATCAGCGTTTGCGCGCGGCGGCCGGGCGGGGGCGGTAGAGGATGAGTACGCGCCCGATGCGGCCGACAACCTCGGCATGACTGGCGCTGGACAAAGTCTCTACCATGTCATCCCGTTCGTCGTGGGGTACCTGGGGCAAACGTATCTTGATGAGTTCGTGGGCGTTGATGGCGACTTCCAGTTCGGCGAGGACGCCGTCGGTGACGCCGTGGGCGCCGATTATGACGACGGGCTTGAGGGCGTGCGCCTGTCCACGCAGGGTTTGTCTTTGTTTGGCGTCCAGCATGGTATCCTCGTCAGTCTGATTGGGCCGCTATGGTGTAGCGGCAGAGTGTACGTTTGCGGAGGGCGGGGGTCAAAGCCCGGAGGTGTGTTTTGGCAAGAAGTAAATCCAGTGAAAAGTGGCTGAAGGAACATTTTAAAGACCCATTCGTGCAGCGCGCGATGAAGGAGGGGTATCGCTCGCGCGCGAGTTACAAATTGCTGGAGATTCAGCAGAAGGATCACCTGATCCGTCCGGGTATGCGGGTGCTGGATGTGGGCGCGGCGCCGGGTGGCTGGACGCAGGTGGCCGCACCGCTCATCGGCAGGAAGGGGCGACTGGTGGCGGTGGATCGTTTGCCTATGGACCCGGTGGCGGACGCCGTAGTGATCTGCGGTGACGTCTATGAAGACGCCGTGCTGGCCGCCTGCCGGGATGCCCTGCCGGGTGGCGCTGATCTGATTATGAGCGACATGGCCCCCAATATGTCCGGCATTGCCAGCGTCGATCAGGCGCGCGCCATTGATCTTGCGGAGCTGGCCCTGGATATGGCCCATCGCTGGCTGGTGCCGGGTGGTTCGCTGCTGATCAAGGTGTTTATGGGGTCCGGCGCGGAGGCGTTGCGCCGGGCGCTGCGCCAGGACTTCAAGAAGATCGTGGTACGCAAGCCGGAAGCCTCGCGTGCGCGCTCCACCGAGCAGTACTGGCTGGCGCTGGACTTTCAGGGAGTTGCGCAGGAAAGGTTGGACAACGGCGGGGCGAGTTCCCTATAATCTGGCCCACGCGCAGTTAGCTCAGATGGATAGAGCGTCGGCCTCCGAAGCCGAAGGTCACTGGTTCGACTCCAGTACTGCGCACCAAATAAAACAAGTAATTACGATGATACGCTGTGCTCCATCTTGCCTTTTTGCTCCATTTTTGCTCCACTGAACTCGGGTCAGGGGGATCACAAGGAGCGAATCATGGCCAGCATTACCGCAAGAAAGGACCGGGACAACCTCACCATTGGCTGGCAGGTGCGGGTACGCAAGAAAGGGTACCCACTGCAAGTCAAAACCTTTGACAAAAAGGCGCAAGCTCAAGCCTGGGCGCGGCAGATCGAAACCGAGATGGACCGGGGCATCTGGCAAGACCGGGGCGAGGCGGAGCGTACCACGGTCAACGACCTACTGGATCGCTACGCCCGCGAGATACTGCCCACCAAGCGCGGGGATG
>NZ_JBYCKR010000188.1:0-3651 GCF_057473505.1 Acidithiobacillus sp. TH-A35
GGCGATCCAGAGTGTCAGTCATAATAGGGTGTATTACTCAATTTCCGAGGCGTTGAACTGGTCCAGACCTTGGTGCAGGACACGCTGCAGTATTTCCGGAAGCGCTTTGCGAATATCTCCAGCCAGGCTTTCGCGCAACTTGATGCCCTCCAGCGCGAGGGTTCGCATGATAGTCAGGCTGACCTGCTCTTTCCAGACGGTTTGCAGGTGCTGTGTCACCATATCTTCTATCTCATTGATTATTCTTCGTTCAATCCCCTGGAAAAGCAGATCCTCGAAGTCTTTGAGAAAGTCGAGATCTACGGGAAATGTCGGAACTGCTGGCGCGACGGGATCGCTGGCGAGAGCATGTTCTTTCACTGTCTCCGGCACTTGCAGCGATTCTGGCGTCATTGCATCGGGTTCCAGCCAATGGGGATTGGCTTGAGCATATCCTGTAGAGGACACCGCAGCCTCATAAGTGGCTGTTGCGGCAGCCTCCTCCCATTGCATTGAAAAGCGGGCAGCAGGATCGGCTGAAGCCACCGTTTCTGGGGGGCGCGCTGAAGTATCCTCCCGCATTGCCTCTACCTCGGTCTCTGATGGTGGAATTTCTGCCTCCCGCGCCGCGTCGTCTGTATGCCGCCAAAGTTGTGGAGGCAGCCCCTGACGCAACAGATGGGTGAGCAACAATGGGCCGTCTTCATCGGCGTCCCTTTGCTCTTCAAGAACGGGTTCTTTACGTGTCGTTATGCTTGCCATGGGCATGTCTCCGGTCAGGCTTCCAGGGGATGCACCTGCATGGTGAACCCCGCATTCTTCAATTGTCTGTATCGTTCTCTGGCGAAGCTGCGAGGCTGCTCTGCGACAGGAATGAAGTCGACAAGCCGTTCGCATGCGGGGACAGGTGCCGGCAATTCGTCCAGCCCGCAGAGCACTAATGCCTTACTCTGCGGGGGCCAGACGCCGCCATCATGGATGCGTATTGATTCTCCTGTACCCCGGACATGGGGCACAAAAGCACCAGCCTGGAAAGTCCAAAGGAGATCATCCATGACCTGCCCCGTCTCCATATCCGGGCACAGGATATCTGCTTCTCCCATGACCTGCCAGACTTTAGCAATCACCCGGCACATGCCGCGTTGCCGCTCGTACGGGGTGAGCAGAGTCGGCGGCAGGGTATAAAACGAAGCGATGGGCAAGCTGTGGTCCTCTCAGGCCACCTGCCGCGCCCGTCGCAGCAAATACTCTACTAACAATGGCACCGGGCGGCCCGTCGCACCTTTGTTCTCGCCGCTCTTCCACGCCACCCCGGCGATATCGAGATGCGCCCAATGATAGTTTTCGGTGAAGCGCGAGAGAAAGCAGGCGGCAGTGATGGTCCCTGCTGGCCGGCCTCCGACATTGGAGAGGTCCGCAAAGGGGCTCTTCAATTGCTCCTGGTATTCGTCGAAGAGCGGCAGCTCCCAGGCCCGATCCATATTTTCCTTGCCCGCGGCAATAAGCTCATGGACGAGCCCTTCATGGTTACCGAGCACGGCCGCAGTCTGGTGCCCCAGAGCGATGACGCAGGCGCCGGTAAGGGTGGCAATATCGATCACTGCGTCGGGTTCGAAACGCTCAACATAGGTCAAGGCATCCGCGAGGATCAGCCGTCCCTCGGCATCGGTGTTCACAATCTCCACGCTCAGGCCGTTCATGCTCTTATGGATGTCACCAGGCTTGGTGGCTTGTCCGTCGGGCAGATTCTCTGAAGCGGGCACCACGGTAATAACGTTCAGCGGGAGTTTAAGTTCCGCTGCCGCTTGAATAGCCGCCAAGGCTGAAGCCCCGCCGCACATGTCATATTTCATTTCGTCCATCTTATCGGCGGGCTTCAGCGAGATACCGCCCGCATCAAAGGTGAGCCCCTTACCGACCAGGACGATAGGTGCCTGATCCTCGGCGCCACCCCAATATTCAAGAATGATCAGCCGGGGCGGCTGTCGGGATCCGTTGGCGACGCCGAGGAGCAAATGCATGCCCAGGGCTTCCATGGCATCCGGACCGAGGATGGTGCTTTTGATGCCCAGGCGCTGGGCCATGGCCTCCGCTTGCCCGGCGAGCCAGACAGGGGTACAGACATTTCCCGGCTCGTTGGCCAGATCCTTGGCCCATGCGACAGCCCGTGCCGTTGCATGGGCTTCCGCTGCGGCACGCTGAACTTCTGCCAGTTCGGCAATGTTGCCTTCAGAAACGATGAGTTGCATGGTGCCAAAGGCCCGTTGCGGCTTGTCCGCGGGCTTTTTATGCTGGTCAAAGTGATAATCGACTTCCGCCATCGCTTGAACCAGAATTTTTGCGAGTGCAGATGCGGAACGGCGGACCACAGGGGTATCCAGCAGGTGTAAGCTGACGCGGCTGATGCGGGCATTCTGCAAAGCGTGTGCGGCGGCGAGTGCGGCTTTGCGAAACTGACTATCCTTGACCTTGCCATGGGTACCGAGGCCCAGGACAAGCACTCGTGCAGCGGCAATTTTCGGAACCTGATAGAGCATCTGCGTCTCGCCACAGGCGCCGCTAAAATCTCCGGTATTGATGAGGGCCTGGAGGGCGCCGCCACTGGCCAGATCAATCAGCGTGGCGGCGGGGCTCAGCGTGCCGCCTTCATACACTCCGACGACCACACAGTCATTGTTGTCGGCGGTTGGGTTCTGGCACTGTACGGCTATCTCCACGGCGGTTCTCCTGATAATCTGTAAGCAAGGAATTCGAGATGATGTTAAAGATGGAAAATAAGCCCCAGGGGCACCGGGAATCAAGTCTTGCGAGTAATCCTCAGGGGTTGCCCGCTTGACGCGCATCCGTATGCAGCTCGTGCGGAATATCACGACCTCTTTTCTGCTGACCTGCTTGGTGGTGCTTGCCATCCTGGCTATCGGCCAGATGACCCAATTGTTGAGGCAAGTCGCTTCCGGGCAGTTGCCATTATCGATTGTACTGCAATTGCTGGGTCTGGCAGTACCTACGCTGTTGGTCATGGTATTGCCTCTGGCCTTTTTCTTCGCGGTTTATCTGGTGTTCAGTAACCTCTATCGTTCCAATGAGATGGTGGCCATTCGCAGTACAGGTACCGGGCTGTCAGGACTTCTGCCGTCCGTTGCGGCGGTTGCGGCGGGCGTCTTTTGCCTGGAATTGATTTTGTCTCTTTCCTGGGCGCCTGGCGCGCAGCGCCAGTTACAGTCCGAATCTGTGCGCCTGGCCAATGCCACGGCCGAGGCCATGCTGCAGCCCGGCAGTTTCACGAATTTACCCGGCGGTCGGGTTATTTATGTAGGGCAACCCGTGGGTAAAAACAGTCACCGCTTCCGCGAGATATTTTTGTCCATCGCCCAGGGTGATCAACTGGATTTGGCGACGGCGACTTACGGGGAGATCAAACCCGGTCAGGATGGCGCCCTGACTCTGGTGCTGGTGGATGGCCAACGTTATCTGGGACGGCCGGGGCAAAACGGGTTCAAAGTCCTTTCCTTTGCGCGCTATCGGGTGTTGCTGGGTAGCCCGGTTACTAGCGCCGCCCAGCCGGGTGGCATCAACTGGGGTAGCGCGTCTCTGTCTCAGCTTGCGCGTCACCTGCATGGCACCGAGATGCGCTTCGCAGTAACCGAACTGGAGTGGCGTCTGCTCTGGCCG
>NZ_JBYCKR010000189.1:0-16526 GCF_057473505.1 Acidithiobacillus sp. TH-A35
GTAACGAATGATTGATTCTGCAGGCGGGGTGTACCGTTGACGACGAGCATGAAACGTTGCTGACCGATGAATAACGGCCAGAACCCCAGTTCAGAACGCCCCGCGGGATCGAGCAGTCCCCAGGTCTCGGTGTTGACACGCAGGTTGTTTTTCAGCAAACGGTCATGCCTGGACTGCAAGGAGAGCAGGTCTGCCGAAAGCCCGGCGAGTTCTTCTGCGGCTTCATGGGTGTAGCCGGCTGCGGCGAGATAAAAGCCATTTTCGTCGGCGAGGAGTGTCTTCTGTACATCGGAGAGTTGCGCGAGGAGGGGCGGTAACGCATCTTCCAGGCGTTTATCCTCTTGCTGACGTGGATGCGCGGTGCCCCGTAATAAACCCAGTCGTTGCAGGCGGAAAATGCTGCGCAAGGCCTCCTCTTCATTCGCAGACTGCGTCCAATGCTGTGCGGCCTTGATGCTAAAAGGGGCTCGGTGTCCTTCTCGTAAAATACGTAAAAGAACGGTCCGGTTTCCTTCCTGATCCGGACTGGATGTGGCATAAAAGGCCCCGGCTGGTGTCACTTCACCATAAAGATCAGCGCTGGTGGCGACCAGTTCGATACTCATAACTGATCCCCGATTCCAGGATCAATGGAGTAAAGAAGTGCCATAACCAGATTCTTAACGTCGTCCTTGTTACGACCATCCACTTCGAAAATCGGTGGAATGGGATTAAGCATCCGTAGATCAGCGGTCACTTCTGGGAGCATATTGACGTATGCTGCTATCTGGGGCTGCGCCTGGACATCCGTTTTTGAAACCCCGATGACTACCGGAACGTCGGCAATGAACTCTTTGAAGGCATGGAGAAAAAAGTGCAGATCTTTTTTCGGGTTAGGGCGGGTATTGTCCAGCATCAGGATGAGGCCCAGACCACCGGTGGTGAGAATGTCCCACATGAAATCGAAACGTTCCTGGCCAGGGGTGCCGTACAGGTGAATTTTAGTGCTCTCATCCAGCTTCAGTACGCCGTAATCCATCGCCACGGTGGTGTGACCTTTGCGATTCAGCGTCATATCCGAAGCCTGGGCGTCAGTGGAGATAATTGGAATATCTGACAATGCTGAAATGGCCGTTGTTTTGCCCACACCAACAGGACCGGTAAAGATAATTTTATTGTCTTCTCTCACAACGTGGCTCCTTCAATATGATTTTTGCCTAAGCGCTCTTTGCGTCCGCATTTTACAGCCCTGAAATGCGGGCAAGGAGACGGCCCAGGAAGCTTCTTTTGGCAGCGGGTATTTCTGCAGGCATTGGCGCATTGGGCGTCAGTGGCTGGATGCGGTTATCGGGATTCTCTGCCGTGTTGTAGCGCAACAGTCCTAAGCTGTCTGCGGCTGCAAGAAAGTTGAAAAGATCATGAGGCTCGACGCGTAACATCTTCACCGTCAATGCCGGAGATGCCGGAGAACGGGCCAGAAAAGCCGCTAAGCGCAGTGCGTCAGGCAACATGGTGAGTCGCGTCAGGTTGGGCCATTGCTTCAATTGCACGGGGGCGTGGATTTGGAGGTTCTGGCTGAGACGCCCATCAGCCGTCCACGCACCCATTTGCCAGAGTAGAGACTGAAGGGTGAGGCGCCGTGTGGATGCATGAGCGGGAACGTCAGTGTTATTCGGGGCACGCATTTGCAGCCGCGGGTACTCTTCTCGCGCCAGCGATTTGAGATGCTCATCGTCCGACAGCAAGATGGCCTGATCAGCCATCGGGTCTAATCGCAGAATAACCTGTTGCTGGCTATCCACAATAATGGCTGACGACTGATCACGCCGGATAATCTGCAAAAGTCCCAGCAGACCCGCCTGAGGGTTGAAATGACGTATTTCTTCAGGGCGCAGTAGCGGAGCGGGACGTGGCGCAACGCCAGGCTTTGAAACAGATGGGGTTGCGGCGGCAGGCGATGGGGCAGGGGGTGTGGATAGCGCGGGGATCGCGACCTCGGGCCGGATGGGCATGACCGTAGCGCTGCTCCTGCCTGCTGGTTTTCCGAGAGCGGGGCCACTATTCAGTAACAGCTCCAGTGCTGGAAACAGGGTTTCCATACGTATGGGTTTCTGCAAAACCGGGAACATACTATCGGCTTGCGGGGAAACGCTCGTCAGGAGGATACGTTGTTCCGGTTGTTCCCCATGCAATCGATGAGCAATAGCCATACCCTCTGCACCATCCACATCAATAATGGTCACTGCAGATGCTTGCGTATCACCGAGATCCAGCAGTTGATAATGGCGCCGGGTAAACATTTTGAAGGCCATACGGAAGACGGCTTCTTTGCGTGCATCCATCCCGATGCTGCGAACGAGGATACTATCGCTATTAGAGGGGTTTTTCGTCATGATCAAATCCTAAATGATCTGTCGTTGCGGGTAGCGCTGGAGGCGTTCAGCCAGGCCGAACATTTGGCGCATGATATCTTCATTGGGCTGCGTATCTGTTGTAAGAATCGATTTGATGAATTGGGAAAAGCGCTCGCGGGCGTCCATCCGTTCGTACATTTCAAGGAGCGGCCCATAATAAATGCTATGGTCCGGTTGAGCTAATGTGGCCTTCTCCAGAAGATCTACGGCTTCATCTACCTGCCCATACTCCAGAAGCAGGTTGAATTCCTCGATAATGCTGTCCTCACCGCCCTTCGGAGTGATCTGATGATCGCGGCGGATTTCTTCCGTTACCAGCGGAGGATTGCTCAGTGGTATGGCAGTGATGGGCAGGTAAAGCCCGTACTGCTCGGCCAGCCCGGCGAGAACATGCTCTTCTCCGTCACTCTCGGCAAGGAGGGTCCACAGGTCATGCTTACCCAATCGCTGGCCGCGGTGCAGCAATCGCGTTCGCAAAGCGCTACCTGCACCCCACAAGGTAATATAGAGCTGAAGGAGGGATTCAGCGTAGGGCGCGCATCGCCGCTGGACGTAAAGCATCTCCAAAAGGGTGACCTGGAGGATGAGTTTGCGGGGATCGAGAATAATGTTACGGCGTAACAGACGCTCGGCCTCAGGATATTGGCGACACGTCAGCAAATGGCGTGCGGCAACGAGGGGCGAAATCAGTCCGGCCACTACCTCGTATTCCTCCTCATCCAGCGGCGTGATGTCATCGGACCCGGTCAGCAGTATGGCACCTGTGCCCACAGAGCTGTTCTTTAAATCCCCGCCCGATAACTGCTCTGTCTTTGCAACGAATCCAGACAGATCCAGCGGCTCCGGATTGACGATGGCTTGCTCTAGCTCCTTCTGTGCACCCATGAGTGAGGAGGATGCCGCTGATTGTGGTGCATGGGTAGCGTGGGTGATGACCGCGGCAATCTGCGCGCCGTTCACCCCTAAATTCTCTGCGGTTACCCGCAGTTGCAGGTTTTGTGGATCCAGTTTCAGCCCTTCCAAAACGAGATCCTGGGCCTCTGCGCCAGGGATGGCACGCGAATCATTGAGTTTTTCTAAAAGTTCAGCGAAGTGATCAATATCAGGAATTTCACGATAGATCGAGAGGAGCCGACGCATCTGCTGAATGTTATCGGGGTTGTGATCCACGTACCAGCTCAGGGACGTGGCCGCCTGTTCCAGGTGGCCATAGGAAAGATAAATCTCCACCTCGTCGAGAATGCTGGTTTCATTGACCTGCATAGAGGAAGTTATTTCCGGCGTGGCGTTGGCTGGACCGGTTTTAATAGCTGGGACTGCTTGTGTCGGACTTCCCCTGCTCCCGCGGGCATTGCGCAACGTGCCCGCGGCCTTGAGGAGCTTCTGTCTGCGCAATACCTTCCACAGCCCGGTCAAGACGACCAAGGCCACGAGGAAAGCTATAATAATCAGACTGCCGAGGGGCAATTCCATGCAGGAATCTCGCTTCAGGATGAACGTGGCTTTGCTTCTTTGTCGCTGTTAGCCCTGTAGATAGGCGTTTTAATGGTGCTGTCAATGTGCGAAGAGGTCGGCAATTTCATGGATGCGCCTTGTGCTGGGACGCTGCGCAGCCGGAGAGGCGCCTGCCGTGGCCGCGTAACCCGTAAATAATGCAGGCAAAGCGTTTACGATGAGGGGGAGACGTTCCCGACTCACCGTGGCCAGCCGCCACTCGGCACGCCATCCATGAACGGGATGGCAAGTGCAAATTGCGACACCCCAGCCGCGCTCCTGCACTGACCATTGATGCTCGGCGACGCATAATTGGTGCTGTTGCGGGGTGTGCTTCAGGCCGACGTAGGGGCCAGCATAGGGCACGTGCAGATCGCCAGCCAGATCAGCCAGCATGTGATCGAGACGATGCAGCGCATCGCGTAACAACGCACTGGAAGCAGGTTTACTGCCTACCGCGTTTTTCAAAAATATCAGGTGTGGTGATTCCATACAGGCCTCCTTTTACTTTATGATTATGACGGTAATGCAGGGCGCTGCCAATGCGCGCGCGGTGGATGGTTTTTTGCTTTTTCAATGTGCCGCAAACAGGAAAATAAATAATGCGAAAACAGTTAGGTATCTGGTTTCTTGCAGCTTTCGTAGGGTATGCTGCGACGGCAGCAGGCGCCAGTGTATATGCTTTGCCCGCTCAGGGTAATATTGTCGGGGCCCTTAAGGCGGTAACCACTCATAGCGACGATACGCTTTTGGATATCGGGCGTTTCTATGACCTGGGTTACAATCAGGTGACGGCGGCCAACCCTGGTGTTAATCCCTGGCTCCCCGGCCAGGCCAGTAAGGTGGTTATTCCTGCCGAGTATGTTTTGCCGCCAAAGCCATGGACCGGTATCGTCGTAGATATTCCGGCACGGCGGATATACTATTTTCCAGCGAATGACCGGGTGGTATACACCTATCCTGTTGGTGTCTTTTTGCCGGGCTGGAAGGAGCATTTGACGGCCACGCAGATTATTGCCAAGTTTAAAATGCCCGCATGGAATGTTCCCAAAAATATCCACGCATGGTTTGAGAAGAAATTTCACATGGATATCCCATGGTACTGGCCACCCGGTGCAGAAAACCCCATGGGGGAGCTGGCGATGGAGACCGGGCTCTCCGGCATCTTTATCCATGGTACTTACCATCCCTGGGGGGTTGGTATGCGGGCCAGTCAGGGTTGTTTCCAGATGTTCCCGGAGAATGTCGCGCAACTTTTTCCCATGGTTCCGGTGGGTACCCCGGTGCGGATCATTGATCAGCCCAACCTTGTGGGGGTGCGTGATGGGCAAATCTACCTGCAGTCATACAAGCCGATGCATGCCTATCACCCAAAAGGCATCCCGGATTTGCAGCGTGCCGTTATGACGATCAAGTCTTTTATGGTGCAGAATCGCATCAATCAGGATATCGATTGGGACAAGGTCCGACGTATCGTGGCGGAGCACAACACCGTGGCACTCCCCATTGGGGTCGACGCGCCAAGTTATGAAACGCTGGCTGCCGCACTTCCCGCAACGCCTTATGCGTATGCGCCTTACGGTCCGGCGGCGAATGGCGCTGCGGTACCGCCGCCATTAGCTTTGGCGGGCGTCGCCGATCAGGAACATCTGCATGTCCAGGTGACTTTCCCCGATCAGAAGCCGTAGAAAAGTCGCTCCCTCCTCAGGGCTGTGGGACTAGTGACCGCCCCCGATCCCTTGCTCCTGAATCCAGAGCCAAAACAGCCCGAGGTACTCGTGACTTGCCTCGCTGCTGATTTCCAGGTAGATGGCTCGCGGCAGCCAGCTCTCCAGCCGGAGTCCACTCACCCGATCCAGACGGTAATCGGTGGGAACGGGGATCACTTTCACGTCAGCGTGGCGTAACCAGGCGGCCGCCCGTGGCATATGCAGCGCGGAAGTCACTAGGTATGCCTGGTGGACATTGTGCCGGGCCAGCAATGCTGCGCTGTCTGTCGCGTTGGCGGCCGTATTGTAGGACTGGGTTTCCGGCCAGATGGGGCTTTGTACGCTCAGATCCTGGCGCAGGATGGACTCCATGGTGACCGCCTCGGGCGGGGCGCCTAGTCGCGGAGCGCCACCACTGGGAATTAAGGGGAGCCCAGTTCGTTTGGCCAGTTGCGCTGCCGCCATCAGGCGCACGAGGGTACGTGCATTCGCTGTTTCCTGGTCCGACCCTGGGGATTGCATGACCTCCCCGCCCCCTAACACGACAATCGCCTGGGGAACATCGGCACCACGTAGCGGTTGCACCAGTGGCGGATAGCGATCTTCTAAGGGCAACAGGAGAAGTCGCGCTCCTACCGCAGTAGAGAAAAAATAGAGGGTGCCCAGCGCGAGCAGAATGAGCACCCGGCCGAAATAGCGCCAACCCACAATTTCTGCCAGCCAACCGATAGCGGCGAGGATGAACAAGACACCCGGTGGCTGCAGCAGTGCTGAGGCCAGGGTCAATGTAGTGGTGTAGCGCAACAGCATAACCCTGGCTCCGCTCAGTCCCCGCCCATTTCATGGAAACTGCGCTCGGCATGGTAGGAAGATCGTACCAGTGGCCCGCTGGCAACGTGGCGGAATCCCATAGCCATGCCATCTTGCTGTAACTGCCGAAATTCCTCTGGCAGAACGAATCGCGCGACCGGCAGATGATGGCGGGAGGGTGCCAGATACTGCCCGAGGGTGAGTAGCTCGCATCCCGCCTGCCGCAGATCTCGCATCACTGCGCGGATTTCATCGAGTTCCTCGCCCAGACCAAGCATCAGCCCGGATTTTGTGGGGACATGAGGATGCTGTGCCTTAAAGGCAGTGAGTAGTTGCAGCGAGTGACGGTAATCCGCACCGGGCCTGGCCTGTAAATACAGGCGCTGTACGGTTTCCAGATTGTGATTGAAGACGTCTGGCGGTGTCTCCTGGAGTGCTGCCAAGGCCCTCTCTGCCCGACCGCGAAAATCCGGTACGAGGATTTCTATGTGCAGTTCCGGACAACGTTCACGCAACGCTGAGATGACCTGGGCAAAGTGCTGGGCGCCGCCATCGCGGAGATCATCACGGTCTACGGAGGTAATGACGACAAAGCGTAGTTTCATACTTGCCACGGTCTGGGCAAGGTGGACAGGTTCCAGAGGATCGGGTACTTGCGGACGGCCATGCGCCACGTCACAGAAGGGGCAGCGACGGGTACAAACGTCTCCCAGGATCATGAAGGTCGCCGTCCCACCGCCGAAGCATTCTCCCAGGTTGGGGCAGGAGGCTTCTTCACAGACCGTGTGGAGGCCCGCTGTACGCAGGATCTTTTTGAGCCTGTCTACCTCTGGGGACAATGGTGATCGTACCCGCAACCACTGGGGCTTGGGCTGGCGTTCGGACTTTACCGGAATGATGGGTATGGGGTTGCGTGCGGTCTTTTCGGCACCGCGCTCGGCTTTTTTAGACTGGTGTTGGGGGTCCATGTCAGGCCCCTCCTTTTCTTAAGGGGCGATCCAGGCTGATAGCCAATTCCGCCATCAGGGTTTCGGCAACATCGTGGCTTGGCCAGTTCGGACAGAGGTCGTGCACCTGAGTGACAGCGAGATTGACCATGCCACAAGGATGAATACGCTGGAAGGGGCTCAGATCCATCTCCGTGTTGAGGCTGAGGCCGTGGTAACTGCGACCGCGCTGAATACGCAGGCCCAGGGAGGCGATTTTGGCATCGCCCACATAGACTCCGGGAGCATCGCGACGCGCATGAGCGCTCACGCCATGTTGCCGGAGCAGACGAATGACGGCTTGTTCCATGGCGGTGGTTAAGCTGCGGACGTTGATTCCCATACGGGGTAGATCAATGAGCAAATAGACTACCCATTGTCCGGGTCCATGATAGGTGACTTTACCACCGCGATCACTGCGAATAACCGGAATAGGGCCGGGGTCGAGAACGTCAGCCGCGTCGGCATTGCGTCCGAGGGTAAAGACCGGGGGATGCTGGAGAAGCCATATCTGGTCCGGGGTATCGGCGTCTCGCTGTGCCGTGAATTCGCGCATGGCGTCCAGCACTGTAAAGTAAGGGAGTAGGCCCGGCCAGCAGCGAACGAGTAGCGGTGTATTCATAAGCAGAGGATCACGCCGTCGATCTCTTTGACGGATGTATAAATAGCGAGGAGGTGCTCATGGCTGCTGACCTCCAGGGAAACCGTGACGGCCTGATATTGCCCCTGGCTGCTGGGTCGGCAAGAGAAGGCCGTGTCCGGCAAATCCGCCGCATGAGGCGCGATTGCCGCCCGCACCGCCGCGAGCAGATCAGTGTGCTGACCAATGGCTTTGACATGGTGCAGGTGTGGAAAGTCTTCTGCTGGATTTTTTTCGGTTTCCATAGCGTTTCGTAACCCCCTCGTGTCATCGTCGGACAGGACCAATTCATGGCGTCGAGTATCATGGTAAGTCTTCCTCCGCCTGAGGTGAAGACCTGCCATAGCTTCGGCATTTTGCTTATAGCGCGCTGCTGATCTTGTGGAAGATCTGCGCTATCCAGCCCGCCTTCTCCACAGAAGTCTGGGCAACAACAGGCACGGACTTCAGTGCTTTGCCATCCAGCAGGAATACGAGCCGCCCGACGACCGCACCTTTCTTCAGCGGAGCCTGGAGATTGGGTGCAATCTCCACCACGCGTTGTAGCTCGGAAAAATGTCCTTTCGGAACGGTAATGTTTACGATCTGTTCGACGCCCACAGGGATATGCATGGGCGATAAATCGCTGCGGGTGATCTCGCTGACTTTTTCCCCGGCAGTATAAACCGAATGGTTAACGAAAAAGCGGTATCCATAATCCAGCAGGGCTTCGACGGCATTGGTGCTGCCGGCCCAGCTCGGCCCGCCGAGAACAACGGCAATCAGGCGGCGGCCATTCCGGGTGGCGGTGGCATCGATACAATAGCCGGAGGCATCGGTCAGACCGGTTTTCAGGCCATCCACCGTGGGGTCACGGAAAAGCACCGGGTTCCAGCTCCGCTGGGTAATACCATTGTAGGTATAAGACTTTTCCCTGGTGATCTGGATCACTTGTGGGAACTGTTGAATGAAGGCGTGCGACAGTTTGGCGACATCCAGCGCGGTCGTATAGAGATTGTTGTCTGGCAGGCCATCGACATTGCTGTAATGGGTGTTGTGCAGATTGAGGCGCAGAGCCATATCGTTCATCAGTGTGACAAAGCCCGACTGACTGCCCCCCACCGCTTCGGCAAGCGTTACCGCCGCATCGTTCCCTGAATCAATCAGCAATCCATGCAGCAATTGATCGACATTTGCCGGATCATTGGGCTGGACAAACATACTGGAGCCCCCTGTCTTCCAGGCCGTATTGGAGATAGGGACGTTTTCCTTAGGAGTCAGGGTGCCGCTCTGAATAGCCTGATAGGTCAGATAGGCCGTCATCAGCTTGGTGAGGCTGGCCGGCGCGCGGCGCAGGTTTTCACTTTTAGCCGCGATGATCTGTCCGGTATCGTAGTCCATCAGCACATAGCTCACGATGGCTGGCAAGGCCGGTGCAGGTGGTGTGGGCAGCATGGGCATCGGGGTTGCGGCAAGCGCCCAGGGTGCGAGACACAAGCCGACGAACAAGACGAGCATTCTGGTGATCAGGGTAGTACGGACAATCATGAGGGGCCTCAGTGGTGAGCGCTGATCGGAATTTGGAATGGTTTTGGGTAGGTCTGGAATTATAGCGATGCCCCGGCAGAAAGCCATGCCCGGGAGCGGAAGGCAGCATCCAACACCCAGCGCTTTTTTGGGGAGAAATCGCATTATTCATGTGTGCGCGGATGGGCGTGGACCGACATCAGGATACCCAGCCCGACCATAAAGGTCAGCATAGCTGTTCCGCCATAGCTTATCAGTGGCAGAGGCACTCCTACCACGGGAAGGATCCCTGTGGTCATACCCATATTGATGAAAATATAAAGGAAGAAAGTCAGGCTCAGGGTGCCGGCAATGAGGCGACCGAAGGAATCTCGGCTCTCATAGGCGATTACCAGGCCGCGCAAGACAATGAGCAGGTAGGTGGAGATGAGGACAATGACTCCGACCAGGCCAAACTCCTCGGCAAATCCCGCAAAAACGAAGTCGGTTTGGGCTTCTGGCAGGAAATCGAGGTTAACCTGGGTTCCGTTGAACCAGCCCTTTCCCCAAAATCCACCAGAACCTACGGCGATCATGCTCTGAATGATATGGTATCCCGCACCGAGGGGGTCGCGTTGGGGATCCAGGAAAGTCAGGATGCGCTCTTTTTGGTATCCGTGCAGAAAATGCCAGAGTACCGGCCCGCTGACCGCGACCAGAATGACGAGCCCGACAAACCAGCGGCGGCGCACCCCCGCCAGCCACATCATGAAGACCCCGGCAGCGCCAATTTGTGCGGCTGTGCCGAGGTCTGGTTCCTTGGCGATGAGCAAAAAGGGGATGGCAATGAGCACAAATCCCGCGATAGCAGAAAGCCAGTGGCGGACGTTTTCCTGTTGAGAATAATAATAGGCGAGGAACAGGGGCAGGGCGAGCTTCATCAGTTCCGAGGGCTGAAAGGTCAACGGCCCGACTCCCAGCCAGCGGCGTGCGCCAAGACTGGTTTTGCCCGCCACGAGGGTGATGGCGAGCAGGATAATACCTATGGCGTACAAGGCGGGTGCCCAGGCGCGAATGCGCTCAGGTGGCGTATTTGCGACGATTACCAGCACGACGATGCCGACAGCGAATCGCAAAAGCTGAGCAAGCACCACGCGGATACTTTCCTGGCTGCCGCTATATAGCACCGCGAGGCTGATGAGCATGAGTATCACGATACCCGTCATGAGCGCCGGATCCAGTTTCCGCAGCGGCCGCAGCAGGCGAATGCGCCAGTTCATGGGTTGATCTCCGACGCTGTCACCGTATTGAGGTAGGCGTCGATTACCGCTCTGGCAACGGGGCCGGCAGTACGGCCTCCGTGGCCACCATGTTCGACAACTACCGCCACCGCGATGCGCGGATGGTCGGTAGGCGCATAGGCGATAAAAAGTGCGTGATCCTGCCAAAGTTGGTTCGTATTATGCAGGACTCGACCAGAGTCATTACGCTGCGCATGGTGTATCTGAGCTGTGCCGGTTTTGCCAGCAATGGTATGGAAATCATTGGCCAGCGATTTGCCGGTACCGGAAGTCACGGCATCACGCATCGCATCCTGAATAACGGCAATGTCGTCTGGCGAAAAATCCAGGGCTTGCGTCACGCTGTCGGGCGATTGTTCCACATGAGGTGTTACCAGTCGGCCACCGTTAGCGATACTGGCAGTGGCACGTGCCAACTGGAGTGGGGTACTCAGCAGGTAACCCTGTCCTATTCCCATCATTACTGTCTGTCCTTGATACCACGTCTGGCCGTAGCGCTGGCGCAGCCAGTCCGGGGAGGGGACTACACCCGTGGATTCCCCGGGTAAATCCACTCCACTGCGCTGACCGAAGCCAAAATGAGCGAGACCGTTGCCGAGCTGGGTGACGCCGAGGCGCATGGCGATTTGGTAGAAATATACGTCATTGGAATCACGAATAGCTTCGCGCAGATTTTCCGCACCATGACCACCGGGCTTCCAGTCGTAATACTTGTGCTTAGTGCCGGGGATCTGGTAGTAAGCGCCGCCAGCGAGCCGCTGATCAGCGGTGACGGCCTTGTCATGCAGGGCGTTGAGTGCCACAAAAGGCTTGATGGTAGAGCCCGGAGGATAGCTGCCCCGCAGGAACCGGTTGGTCATGGGCGTGCCCGGATCGTCCCGAAGTCTGGTCCATACGGCGGTGCTCAGGCCATCGACGAAAGCATTCGGATCGAACGCGGGTGCCGAATAAGCGGCGAGTACACCACCATTCTGCGGATCCAGTGCTACTACGGCGCCTTGCTGCCCGGCCATGGCCCGGGCGGCAGCCTGCTGTACGGCGAGATCCAGAGTCGTATGGAGCGTCGTTCCCTGCTGGGCCGAGTTGCACAACCGGGAGTGTAATGTGCGTCCGCGGGCATCGACTTCTACCTCCTGATTGCCGGGTTGGCCTTTCAGCAGTGCTTCATACTGCGCTTCCAGACCGTTTTTGCCGATGCTATCCAGCCCGGCGTAGTCCGCGGTCTGGTTTTCACTGATTTCCGCAGGCGTCAGGCGGCCCACATAGCCCAATACATGGGCGAAGAGCGAACCATAGGGATAGTGGCGTTTAATCCGAGTCTGTATTTCCACCCCCGGAAATTGATGGCGCTGCACGGCAAATGCTGCCAGCTCATCAGGATTGAGATCGCGACGAAGGAGGACGGGTTGATAGGGATGCGCATGCGCCAGATCATGGTTGAAACGTTTCTGATCCTCCGCATTGATGGGTAATATCTTCTGCAGGCGGTGGATGGTTTCGACCAAATGGATGGCCTTGTTTGGCGTGATCGCAAGTGCGAAGCTGGTCCGGTCATCAGCGAGTACCTGCCCACGTCGATCGAGAATACGGCCGCGCAGGGGGGCGATCGGCAGCAAGGCAATAATGTTATGGGTGGATTGGGTGGCGTAGTGGTCGTGGTCCCAGACCTGCAGCCTGAATACCTGTATAGCTACTATGGTCGTAAGCAGAGCGATCAATCCCGCCACGACGAGAAGCCGGCCGACGAATAGCCGATGCTCCTGGGCGGGCTGTAATGCGTTCATATATGTCGCGGGCGTAATGCGTGACGCAGATAATCGAGCGCCAGCGTAAAAAGTGGCCACAGCAGGGCGCCGATCAAGGGTCCCAAGAGTAGAGAAAAATGCCAGGTGATGGCACCTGCCCAAGCCTGCCACAACCAGACCAGCAAACGCTGCATTAGCAATAATAGAAATATAAAGAACAACTGCTCCCAGGACGACAGGCCGCGGACTCTGCCAAGGCCAGTGTAGAGCAGATAAATCATAATAACCCCAGCGATAGCCTGAGCTCCCAGCACATCCCCGAGTACCATATCCTGAAGCAGACCGATCAGCCAGACGATGGTGAAGCTTAGTTCAGAGCTGCTGCTGATCGCCCAGTAGAGCAGCAGCAGGGCGACAAAATCAGGATGGAGTAACGCATAAAGCGGGCCGCAGGGGATGGTTTCTGCTGTAAGTGCGAATAAAAAGCCGAGGATGAGCGCGATGGCGATCATGGCGTTGCCGCGGGCCGCGGGGATAGGTTATCCCAGAGCATAAGCACCGTGCTCAGTTGTCCCAGACGAACGGCCGGTTGTACCATAATCTGTGCAAAGGAGTGGTCACCATTACGGACGATCGCAGAAATCGTGCCGACATTCAGTCCCGGCGGGTAGCGCCCACCTAAGCCAGAGGTGACCAGTCTATCGCCGACCTTCAGGGCGGTGTTGCGCGGTTGAAAGGGTACCGCAAGGCTGTCAATATTTCCCCTGCCGTCTACCAGCAAGGGGGTGTCTGAGTCTGCGGGCTGTACGGGAATGCTGCTGTCCAGGTCAGAAAGCAGAGCCACCTGACTGCTCATAGGCGAAACACCGACTACCTGGCCCGCCACTCCCCCTGCGGCAAGAACCGGCTGTCCGACAAATACTCCCGCGCGCGCCCCCATGTTGACGATTAACAACTGGCTACTGGGTGAAAAGTTCTGCGCGATAACCTGCGCGACGGCCACTTTCCCGGGCGGCTGGGGGATGCTATCGAGTAACGCAAGAAGCTGACGGTTTTCGTTACGCAGGATATCCGCTTCTAATAGTTTGGGTTCGACACCGACGAGTTCAGCGTGTAGTCTGATATTTTCGGACTCTAGCTCAGCACGGCTTTGCAGGTAGTTGTCAGCCTGCTGCCAGAAGCTGGTTCCCTGCATACTGATCCACTGCACAGGATAAGCCATGGTCAGAGAAACGCTTTCCATGTTGGGATGTTTTTCGCTGAACACCGAAACAAACACGGTCAATAAAACCAGTACCGCTACGCGAAGGAGCGGCGGGTAGCGGCGGGGGAAAAACAATGCAGGCATGGTAGCTCAGGAGAAGCTGTTAAGCTTAATCGTCGGCAAATACCTCACCCAGCAACTCCAGTTCTTCGAGCGCCCGACCGCTGCCCCGCGCCACGCAGGTTAACGGGTCCTCCGCAACGATGACCGGTAGTGCCGTTTCCTCCATGATCAGGCGATCCAGATCGCGGAGGAGGGCGCCACCGCCGGTCAACACCATGCCTCGTTCAGCGATATCGCCAGCGAGTTCGGGAGGCGTCTGCTCCAGGGCCAGTTTGATGGCGCCGACAATTGCACCTAATGGCTCCTGAAGGGCTTCAAGAATTTCATTGCTGGTAATTGTAAAAGTCCGAGGAACGCCTTCAGCAAGATTGCGTCCGCGTACTTCCATGCTGAGCACTTCCTGACCGGGATAGGCGCAGCCTACCCTCTTCTTGATCTCTTCGGCGGTAGTCTCACCAATCAGCATGCCGTAATTGCGACGAATGTAGTTGACGATCGCTTCATCCATTTTGTCACCACCGACACGCACGCTCTGGGAGTAGACTACCCCGCCCAGCGCGATGACACCGACTTCGGTGGTGCCGCCGCCAATATCCACCACCATGGAGCCGGTAGGCTCCGCAACGGGCATCCCGGCCCCGATGGCGGCCGCCATGGGCTCTTCAATCAGGTGTACTTCGCGTGCGCCCGCGCTCATCGCCGACTCGCGGATAGCGCGCCGCTCCACTTGCGTTGCACCATAGGGTACACAGACGATAATCCGCGGGCTTGGGCTCAGGAAGCGTTGATGGTGCACGCGTTTGATAAAGTGCTTGAGCATGGCCTCGGTAATCTGGAAATCGGCAATCACACCGTCTTTCAGTGGTCGGATAGCCGTAATGTTGGCCGGTGTGCGGCCCAGCATACGTTTGGCTTCCTCCCCGACATGCATCCGTCGGCTGGTAGCCCCATGCCGCCCGGTGTGGATGGCTACCACGGACGGTTCAGACAGCACAATACCCTTGCCGCGCACGTAAATCAGGGTGTTGGCAGTGCCCAGGTCTACGGCGAGATCAGTGGAGAAAATTCCAAGAATGCGTTTGAATATCATCAAGTTAAAAGCCTTGCTGAAAATGGAGGGAGCCGCTTTGAAGGGGCAGAAACTTACTGCATCCACCACAAGCCGTGTGCAAAGAGCAGTCTAGCATGAGGAATGGCCGAGACCAAAGCTATGAAGTCTGTGGATAAATGGCTACAGCATCCGTTCTGAGAAATGCCTCAACTGCCTGTGGCTGCCCGGCCAGGCGGCGACGATTAGCACCAGGGGGACAAAAAACCGGCACTGGCCACTGCGAAGGTATGCCGGTTACCTGTAACGGGTTATAGATCGCGGGATTTCGGGAGGCAGAAAACGTGGATCGGCTTGCGCAGAGATGCTGAAAAAACAGAGAATCGTCCACAGCCAAAACCGTTTGGGAAAGGTCATAGCGGCGTCCTGAATGGTGCGTGTTCCGTAGTCTCTCGCAAAAGGAGTGCCATATCCATGTCGAATCCCAATACCCTCAATCATTTTAATGTGCTAGGTGAAGCCCACATGGTCGATGTCGGTAAGAAGGCAGTGACGACGCGTGTTGCGCTGGCGGCAGGTGAAATCATTATGGCGGATTCTACACTGGAACGCATCGAGTCTGGACGAATGGGGAAAGGTGATGTTCTGGGTGTGGCACGCATCGCAGCCATTCAGGCCACCAAAAGAACATGGGAGCTGATCCCTTTGGCACATCCCTTGCTCCTCACCGGCGTCGAGGTCGAATTGACTCCTGCTCATGATCCGGCGCGGATTGTTTGTCGCGCCGAAGTGCGCTGCGCCGGGCAGACAGGTGTCGAGATGGAAGCGCTCACTGCGGTTTCCGTGGGTTTGCTCACTATTTACGACATGTGCAAAGCCATAGATCGCGGGATGCTATTACAAAACACCCGCCTTTTACGGAAAGGCGGCGGCAAGACAGGCCTCTGGGTGAGAGACCGGGCGTCCTGTCCGCCTTCCGCCTGATACCTACTTACCGCGGTTCGGTGAAGAGCTGTAACGCACCATTACATCCCGATCCTTCCAGTTCGCCTCTTTCAGGATCTCATCGGGGATCATGTAGCGATCCTGCGGTGCCACATCCTGAAACTTCACCACGCGCAGTACGTCGGCGAAGGAAAGTTTACGCAGCAGGCCGTCTTTGTCCGTGGCGCGCACGATCATGGCATCCTTGAGAAGGGCGTAGACGTAGAAATTGCCGGGCCGCAGCTTACCTTCCTTATCCTTCCAGGTGATGGTAATGCGCGAATGTTCCTTGAAATCATTGCGAATCATGAGTGAATCTCCTTGGGTTAAGCGCCGTTAAACTAATCACCGTGCCGGGTATAAAGCAAATAAGGGCTACTTATTACAAAATCAAAAACGCTGACTTGCTTTATCAGGCATGCTCCGCCACCATCTCGGGGATAACGGGATATCCCCAATTTGGGGCATGCAGACGCGAGGTACAAGATGGCTACCGTCATGGAATTTGAAGACCATAGCACGCAGGAAATTAAATACACGACTTGCTACATGTGTGCCTGCCGTTGTGGCATCAAGGTCACGGTAGAGGACAATAAAGTACGAT
>NZ_JBYCKR010000190.1:0-8030 GCF_057473505.1 Acidithiobacillus sp. TH-A35
AAGTCGCGAATCAGTGCTGTCTCATTGCCGTGGGGAAACTGCAGGGTGATGACGTGGGTGTATGCGCGCTCGTCGGGCAGCAATTTGCGCAGCAGGCGGGCTTCAATACTGAGACCTATCGCGGCCTTGCCATCACCATAAAGCACGGCGGGCACCATGCCGATACGGCGCAGGCGACGGCTGGCACGACGGCCGTTATCTTCACGCGGCTGGGCCGCAATCGTAAAATCTGTCATTTTCTGGACTCCTTATGGTATTGCGGATTGAGCGGGGCGAGGGTTGACAGAACCTTTCTCCCCAATGGCAAGGGGCGCATCATAATGCGCTGCGGCTTTTTCAGCAACCATTTCCGGAGTTTTTTCATCGGGCTGTAAATAGGCTTTGATCACCGCACGGGCCACCGGCAGGGCTTGCCAAGCGTTATGCCCGCCATATTCCACCACTACGGCGACAGCGATTTTGGGGTGATGTATCGGTGCCCAGCCAATAAAAAGGGAGTCGTTGTTATAGACAGTGCGACCATTTTTGTATCCCACCGGGACTTGTGCGGTGCCAGTCTTCCCGGCAATGGTGATGCCGGGAATGCTGATCGAATGGCAGGTTCCGCTGGCGACACAGGCTTCCATGCCTTTATGCACCGCATGCATGGCGTCCGCCGGGATGTGGAGACTAATGGGCGATGCATTGGGGATGGGCTCTGCCATGCCGCTATCCGGGTTGATGAAGGCTTTGGCCACCTGAGGCTGGACCAGATAGCCGCCGTTGGCGAGCGCGGAGACTGCCCGCGCCAATTGCAGGGGAGTCTCCAGCAGATATCCCTGACCGATCCCGAGAATGATGGAGTCCCCCGTGTACCAGGGGGCATGCAGATGCGCACGCTTCCAGGCGGGGCTGGGCACCAGGCCGCTGGCTCCGCCCGGCAGATCGATGGGTGGCTTGCTGCCGAAGCCAAATCGCCACAGGGTTTTGTCCTGTAGGGCGATACCCATCTTCACCGCGAGTTTGTAGTAGAAAACATCTACCGACCAGGTCAGTGCCTTGGTCAGACCGGTGTTGCCGAATCCTCCCCGGTTCCAGTCCCAGTAGGTGTGGCCGCCGAGCTGATAATTACCCGCACAGAAGGTATGGTAATCCGGCGCAATGACGCCTTCCTGTATCGCCTCTATGGAATAAAAGGGCTTGGCGCAGGAACCCGGCGGGTAGAGGCCATTGTCGGCGCGATTCATCAATGGGCGCCCCGGATTGTCCAGGAGACTCTGCCAGTGAACCGTGCTGATACCGTCCACGAACCAGTTGGCATTGAAGCTGGGACTGGTCACCATGGCCAGTATGGCGCCATTGTTCGGATTCATGGCAACGACCGCGCCGCGATACCCCTTACCCTGTAGGGCCAGTGCCCCGGCCTGCTGCACCCGCACCCGCAGGTGGGTGAGCAGATTGTCTCCGGGGTGCGCGGGGATATCGCGCAGGTTGCCCACCTGTAGGCCGCGGGCGTTGATATCCTTGATCTGATAACCCATGGTGCCGCGTAGCTGGCGTTCGTAATAGCGCTCCAGACCATTCTTGCCAATATAGTTGCGACCAACATAGTCACTGGCGTGAAAATCCTTCAGATCGGTGGCAGTAATAGGGCCGACATAGCCGACGACGTGGGAGAACAGTGCGTCGTAGGGATAATGGCGATGGAGCATGGCGACGACACGCACTCCGGGCAGATCCAGCGCGCGCACGGCGATAGCGGCGATCTGTGTCGACGTCAGATCGGCCTTGAGGACCACCGGATCGAAATCCGGTTTTCCCAGACGCCGGTCCTGAAATTGGCGCATATCGTCTGCACTCAGCCCGAGCATTTGCTGTAGACGCTGCAACGTCTGCCGCAAATGGGGCGTCTGGTCAGGGGTGATTTCCACGGCATATATGGGCTGGTTTTCCGCCAGCACCTCACCATGATCAGCAAGCACAAGGCCGCGGGGCGGGGCGACGGGAACGAGAGCCGCATGATTATCATAAGCCAGTGTACGGAACTTGGAAAAATGCAGCACCTCCAGGTCCATGACGCGCAGTATGACGACCAGAATCGCCAGCAGCATCAGGCCAGTCGCTACACCAAGCCGGAAGCGGAAGCCGCGGTTACGTTTGTTAGGATCAGAAAGAGGCATAATCGGGAACAACCTGATTCAGTTTGCAAATGGCTGGGGCGCTTCGTACACTCGGAGGCAAAATCCTTGGTGAGATGGGGTGGCGCAGTGTTGGAGTCCCGTTTTGAATCGCTGTTCGCAGAGCTGGAAGGCATTATAACGGATTATCGCGGCTTGCGTCGTCATCTGGAAGGAGACGGGCGTGACAAGCGTTCCCTGCAGGTTCTGCAAAAACAAATCCAGATGCTTGACGCCGAGAATATCTTGCTGCGGGAACGTCAGGAGGCGGTATGTCTGCGGCTCAGTGAGCTGCTCACGCAGGTGGGCCATTGGGAAAACGAAGGATAGAACCATACAGATGGAGAAAACCGTGCCTGAAGCAACTCGCAGTCCCACCACCAATCACGTCAACATCACTTTGCTGGGGCAAAGTTATCAGGTGCCCTGTCTGCCCGAAGAACAGGCACTGCTTCTGGAGGCGGTGGCACTGTTGAATCAACAGCTCGAAGCCGCCCGTGCACGGGGGCGAATGATCAGTAAGGAGCGCACCGCACTGATGGTGGCGGTCAACCTGGCTGCAGATCTGCAGCGCACCCGCCAGGAAGTGCGAGTGCGCGATGATCAACTCAATCTGCTGGAAGATCGCCTGCGCCGGCTGGTTGACATGGGTAAGGGGGCGGAGTAGCTTGGACATTGCCTCCTGCGGGGCGCGAGTGGTCGAGATGATTCCTGAACCAACATTGTCTATCCAGGGGATCCCCAGTCATCACCGTGGTGTGCAGCTCCTTCGTGGAGTAGCCTAAAGCGGTGTGTGGATTCCCACCTGTACACCAGGTTCATGGGGTAGCGGGCCGCACGACCCACGCGGGAGGTTTTTTTGTTTCAAGGGCTGGATGAGGTACCAGCAAAAAGCCAATTACGTCGACGGCTGCGCCAGCAGCGACGCGACCTGTCACCCGAGGCACTGCAGTGCGCCGCCATAGCGCTTTCTAATCACCTCGTGCGTCTCAACCACTTTCAGCGGGCCCGGCATATCGGACTCTACTGGCCCATGCAGGGCGAAATCAGCCCCTTGCCGCTCATGCAGCACCCGATCGCGGTCAACAAGCATTTTTATCTGCCGGTACTCGCCGGTCAGTTTGCACGTGGCCTCCGTTTTGCGCCTTTTAACCCGCATGCGGCCATGCGCAACAATCGCTTTCGTATCCCGGAACCACAGGTGTCTCCCAGTCATCAGCGTTCCGTACATGAACTGGATCTGCTGATCCTGCCACTGGTTGCCTTTGACGCGGAAGGTTACCGTCTGGGGATGGGCGGCGGTTTCTATGATCGCAGCCTGGCACATTTGCCGCATCGCCGCAGTTGGCGGCGTCCGCGGTTGATTGGGGTGGGGCATGCCTTTCAGGAAGTGCCGCGTGTGCCCAGAGAGCCTTGGGATATCCCTCTGGGTATTGTCTGTACGGAAATGGGTTGCTACAGAATCAGATCATGATGGTACGGAAGCTCAACGACTTTCCGCCGTTGTCCCCTCTAACCAGGCACGGCGACGTGCAAGGACGACCTCATCCACATCCTCCAGCGATTCCAGCCAGACCGTATCCTGTGGAGGCGAGGCGGGGGTCAGTTGAGTTTCCATAAGAATATCATCGCGGAAGAACTGAACACGTAACGCCGCGCCTGCGGGAGCCGCATCCAGTTGTGCCGGTAATTGTTCCGCTGTAGTCCGGACGCCATCAATGGCGATGAGAATGTCGTCCGGCGACAACCCTGCCTGCTCTGCAGGACCGCCACTCTGCACATGGCGCAACTGAGCACCCAGCGCGTGCGGACGCCAGTGCGCACCCAGCCAGACCGGCGGGGTTTTTTCGCAGGCCTGGCCGCCTTCATCCTGCGGGCCGTTGGCGGCGCGCAGGTGCAGCGCAATGCCCATTTCCGCCAACAGCGCGCGCAACGGCAGGTCGGTCTTCTCGGTAATCCAAGCCTCCAAACGCGCGGCGAGCGCTGATCCGGCGAGCGCCTCGACCAGATTGATGCATTGGCCTTCCGGCAGCGGTTTAGCGATGCGGCCGTAGTCTTGCCACAGCCGGGCGAGCAAGGTGTCGAGACTCCGGGTGTCTTCACTCTCGATACGCAAACTGAGGTCCAGACAGAGGGCCATCAGGGCGCCCTTGTTATAATAACTGATCTCAAAGTTGGCGCTGTTGACGTGGGGATGATAGAGCTTGATCCAGGCATCTTCACTGGATTCCACCAGACTTTGCAGGAAACGTCCGGGGCGGCGCAGCAAGCGGGTCAGCTCCTTCCCGACCCCGCGCAGATATTGCTCGGGTGTGGTCAGGCCGACGCGGCGCAGGCAGAGATCATCATAGTAAGAGGTGATACCCTCAAAGACCCAGAGGTCGCGGGTGGGCGCCTCGCGGTCCAGGGTACTGGCGCTGAGCACAGCGGGACGAATGGCCTGCACCAGCCAGCTATGGAAATACTCGTGACTGGCCAGACCCAGGAAGCGCTGATAATGGTCTTCGTTGCGGCCACTCAGGTCATCCCGGGCGCAGAGGAGGGCGCTGGAAGCGCGATGCTCCAATCCCCCATAGCCATCAGCACTGGTCATGCACAGAAAGTGGTACTCGGCAAAGGCGGCATCGCCCCAGAAACGCTGTTGCCAGTCACAGATGCGCGTCAGGTCGGAACCCAGCCGTTGCAGGTCTGCCTGATGGATTCCCTGAATGAGCAGGTGATGGGGCCGCTCTCCTGCCAAAAAGTCCAGCAGAGTGAGCGTGCCCATGAGCAGCGGATGATCAATGAGGGCGCGATACTCAGAGGCAACAAAGCTGCCCCAGCCCCAGGTTGCGCCGCTTTGCCGGGGGAGGGCTGTGGCCACCTGCCAGTCTTCCGGACCTTCCAGGAGGACTGCGTGCGCTTGGTCTTCCTGTCCCAGGACCCGCAAGTAGATGGCCGGGCCGTTGAAAAAGCCCCCCTGATCATCCAGATATGCCGTGCGTACTGAGCGGTCGAAAGCGTACACGGCATAATGGACGATGACCGGGCCATGCCCTGCAGCGAGACGCCAGCGGTCCTTACCGGTTTTGTGCAGGGCGACATCCTGCCCATTACGCTCTGCGCGGATTTGGGTCACATGGCGGGCGAGGTCGCGGATAGTATAGCTGCCGGGCACCCATGCGGGCAGGGCGAGGATCTGTCCTTCCGGATCCGGTTCGGAAATACTCAGAGATACCTGAAAAAGGTGTGCTTGTGGTTCGGCGCTGATCTGGTAACTCAGTGGGACAGAACTCAAGGCAGCACTCCTAACGCCAGGCGGCGGCAAGGGTGCGAAAAGCCGGGTGCGCCGCGTCGCCCAGCCACTCATAAAATACCGACTCAGCGACGGCGACTGTAACTCCCGCCTGCCGCAGCCGCTCCAAAGCGGGTTGCTGATGTTCGGCGTCACGGCTGGCGCAGGCATCGGCCACCACCACCGGTTGCCAGCCCCCTGCCTGCAGGTCCAGGGCGGTTTGCAGCACACAGATGTGGAGCTCTATACCGGTCAGGATGACCTGAGGTCGCCCGTCCTGTGCCTCCAGCCATTGGCGACTGTTGCTGCTGCGAAGGCAGGAAAAGGCGGTCTTTTCCAGGACATCGGCAGCATGGACGCGGATATCCTCACGGACTGGTCCCAGACCCTGCGGATATTGGGCGGTGGCAAGGGCGGGCAGCCCGAGGGCTGTGGCCGCCTCCAGCAGTTGGGTGATGTTGCGCAGCAGCAGCGCCCGTCGCACGGGGGAAAGGGTGCCGAGCAGGCGATCCTGCAGATCAACGGCGAGGATAACGCTCTGCGCGGCCTCGATACGCATGATCACTCAGAATACGAAGCCGACAGGCAGCGGCTTGTGACGCAGAGGCGGAACCTCTGTCTCGAAGAGTTCCGAGCTTTCAAAGATGCCCGGCTGGGAGTGGAAAATGCGCCGCACCCGCATGGCCGGGCCGGTGCCGAGAATGGCGATCAATCGTCCGCCGACCGCCAGTTGCTCTTTGAATGCATCCGGCAGCATCGGCAAGGAGCCGGTGATGCAGATGGCATCATAGGGGGCATTGCTTACCCAGCCGTTAGAGCCGTCACCAATGTGCAAGTGGGCATTTTGAACGCCTTGCACCCGCAAATGGCTTTCCGCCGTTCGGGAGAGGTCGGCGCGATCCTCGACACTATGTACCACCCCCGCAAGTTGTGCCATCAGGGCCGTCAGGTAGCCGCTTCCGGTACCGATCTCCAGGACCCGATCCGGTTCATGCAGATCCAGCTCCTGCAAGACCCGCGCCTCCATCTTCGGCGTCCACATGATCTCGCCATGCCCCAAAGGTAAATTAAAATCAGCAAAAGCCAAATGCCGATATGGGGTCGGCACGAAAAACTCACGTTTCACCTGCGCAACAGTCCCCAGCACACGGGGGTCGAGCACATCCCAAGTGCGGATCTGGGTGTCAATCATGGTACGGCGGAGGATGTCAAAGTCCATAGAGAATCAGGGTTCCAGTGGTTTTCCGCCATTTAGGCATGGGTCTTGTGGCAAGTCAATCCGTGCGCTCATTTGCGCGCGTGTCAGATGGTGATTGGCTTGGCGTCCGTCCTGTGCTCCAATAGTCGCTGATATTGCAAAGGAGTTCTCCTTGGAAAGCCGTGCACACGCGCTGGTAGCACTCGTCTTTTTGGCCATTCTGGGGGTCGGAGTGGCGGTAGTCGGCTTGTGGATGCATCGTAGTGAGCGGCCGGGTATCGCCTTCGACGTGATTTCCTCCTACAGCGTTGCGGGCCTCACCCTTCAGGCGCCGGTGCGCTTCAAAGGTGTGCGGGTGGGAGACGTGACCGCGATTGGCCTGGATCCGACGAATCCGCGCATGATCAGGGTGCGGATCATGGTCGATAAGGCGACGCCCATTACCCGCGCGACCTTCGCCGAACTGGCGCCGCAAGGGGTGACCGGGCTGAGTTATTTGTCCCTGACCGATCACGGCACCGACTTCACACCTTTGCCGAGGGTGTCCGGTCGACCCGCCGAAATCCCTATGCGTCCCAGCTTTTTTGAGGTGCTGTCCCGTAATGGCGAATCGCTGGTGAATCGGAGCAACGAGTTGGCTGACCGCCTGAACTCACTTTTAACTGACGAGAACCGCACACATTTTGCGCAGGCGCTTACCCACATGGACCAGGCCACAAACCAGTTGGTACGGATGGAGACGGCATTATTGCCGACCATTAAAGCCCTGCCTGCCATGGTCGCTGCCACCCGGTCCACCATGGTGGCGAGCCATCTGCTCATTGCCCATCTTGATGCGCTGACCGTGGCGGCGCAAGCGCCGCTGGCGGATACGGCGGAAGCCGCCAAGTCACTGCGTGGACTCAGTGTTGCTGGAGAACGGGCGGCGAACACCCTCAATTACGACACGTTGCCGCGGGTGAATCGCCTCACCCAAAGCCTGATGGCCAGCAGCGCGGCGCTAGCGGATCTCAGCCATTCGCTGAAGCGCTCCCCGCAATCATTGCTCTACGGCGATCGTGGCCCGCCGCCGGGACCGGGTGAGTCGGGCTTTTCCGCAGGAGGAAACTGAGCGCATGCAACACCCTCTTTCTAAATATTCACCCGCGGGGAAACGCATGGTGCTGGCAGGCATGGTTCTGCTCGCCGCTGGTTGTGCCAGCAGCGCCCCGTGGCAGGCACCTTATGATATTACGCCGTCGCATCCTCCCGCCCCTCTGGCCAGCACCAAAGGCACCACGACGGCGCTGCCCGTGCTGCGCTTGGCTCGCGTTAGCGCCGCGCATTGGCTGAAAACGGATGCCTACCAGTATCATTTGCTCTATCAGGAGCCACAGCGCCTGCTGGCCTACCGGGACGCCCG
>NZ_JBYCKR010000191.1:0-5587 GCF_057473505.1 Acidithiobacillus sp. TH-A35
TTACCCTCGCGGCATAATCCCGACAGCGCGTTTTCAATCTGGTCGCGGCTGAAATCCTCGACGAAATCATTCGGCGAGAACGCCCACCCCCTACCGCGTCCGTATATTCGTGAAATTGCTTTTTTATTAATTGATTGCATAAATACTGTGCAAGAATTTTTGATGGGAAAACATACTACTTTTCCCATCAAAAAAATGGAAGTTCTGGAAAGCTGGTTGCTCGACGAGTTCGCCTGCGGAATGGGCGTGAGTGCTCATGGTTTGTCGGTTTACGATTTGCAAAACAGCACCAGCTCAATCAAGCGTAGATCGCCAGAAGCCGCCAGCATGGGGTTCGACTGGCGCAGTGCGGCGCACTCACGGATTACGTCCGAATCCATGGCCCATTGGCGCAATACCTCCAGGTACTCCATGTACCTATCGATCGTGGAATATGTGACCTGCGTCACGCCGCTCCACAAAAACACGTCGGCCACCCGAGAATCCCAGATTACGTAGTTCGCGGGGTTCAGCACATGCAACAACTTGGACGCCCCTACCACAGAGCGGTTGGCGAAACGCTTTACCTCGGCTAACTCGGTGGCGGTCAGTATTCCACCCGTTTTCACCTTCTGCAGATGAGCCAGCAACTGACTCCGCTGTGCCGGAGTATGCGGATCAATTGTCCGCAGCATGGTCGGCATCCAGCCGTACACCATGTACAGGAGTGCCACAGCTTCTTCCCAGTCCAGTATCTGGCGGCATGCCGTCACCTGAATAATGGCTTGAAAGTCTTCTTGCGCCTTGTCAGCGGTGATTTGATCTCTAATCTGGACAGACCGGGCTCGCACAAGCCAGCGAGCCAGGGTCATCTCTGGAGCTTTCTTCTTAGCCAAGTCCCGTCCCCTCCGACAGATCTATCTGCCCCGACAGCAAACGCGGCAGCAGCAGGTTGCGGGTGCGGCGGAGGTTTTGGATTTGGCGCTGGAGTCTATTCACTTGCTCGAACACGGCATCAACTTTGCAAGTGAAGCTTGCAATCAAGTCGTGAGGCGGTTTCGCTATCTGCATTCGGCGGAAGGTATCGACGACGATGGTGTCGAATGTCGCCCCTCCGGTATTTGTCTTCAGATACTCAACCTGCTGGAGCGTCATCAGAAACAGGAACCGCTGCGTAATTCCAGGCTTGCCGCTCAGTGCATAGCAAGATTGGTTCATTGCCATCGGCACCGACGGGAGAGCAACCTTTCCAACCGTTCCACGTGCTGTGATGAAGACAGTATCAGGTGGGTAGAGTTGGCTTGCGCACTTAGAAAGTCCAAGTTCCGTAACGTGCTTGTCGGCGTCCTCAACGTAGAAACAGTCTGGTGTGTCGCGTGGGGTGAAGAATGGAATTTCTCCGTCCCAATATTCTGGGGTGCTGGTATTGGGCGTGCCGCCACTCAGCACGTCTGCGATTTCTGTAAAGCCGACGACCACCCACCCCTGCGGAATCTCACCGAAGGGGGAAGCGACGCGGGGGTGGTTTTCGTGGTCGGGAAAGCGGAAGTAGACGAACCACTCGCGGTAGAGGGCGCGAGCCATCGACTCCAGAATCTTGATGCGCCGCTGGCTGTTCTCGATGAGTTCGTCATAGGCCGACAGGATGTCCGCGATGCGTTTCTGGACGGGGAGCGGGGGAACGCTGACCTTTATTTCTGAGAACGCAGTTTTGTTGATGATTGGCGTAGCAGCCCCACCAGCGTTCGATTTGAGCTCGTCGCGCACAGACCTTGCCAATGGTCGCACCAATGCAGACAACGCAAACTGCACGCGATGGCAGCATGAGCCGGTGCTGGTAATCACGACCAGTGGCGGAAAGAAACCGGTCTGGTTCAATGTGGCGTGCGAATCCGTCAATGTCAGTCGGCGTTAGGAACGGGTGAATGTCGCCAAAAAGCTCAGGCTGTGCGCTGGGCGGCGTCTTGCCGGTTACGACCCGGCCGAAGTCAGCAATGCGAATGATGCGGAAATTGACCATCCTCACGCCTCCAAAATCCCCGCCCCATTCGCGGCGATGGTCTGCTCCAGTTCTCTCAGCGGCAACGTATTCATTTCCCGATTCGCCCTGCCCAATAGGCTGGTCGGCGGCGTTGGTGCGCCACGGCGAGCACGATGATTTTCGTGGGCATTACGCGGTAGATGACATAGAAGGGAAAACGCTTCAATCCCGCCCGGTGAATATCGGGATCGGCGATCGTCGGGTACCTGTCTGGGGTGTGGCAAACACGCGCCATCAGAGCATCGAATTCAGCAATGTAGTCCGCGCCCAAACCGGGCAAACGGTTTTGGTAAAACGCGACGCTGTCATGATGCTCGTCAAACGCATCCGGGTGAAACTGGTAATTCATTTCAAAAGCAAGCGAACCGCAGCACTGGCCTCTTCGGCTGAAATGGTTTTAACCGCTCCGCTGTCAATTTCCGCCGAGCGCCGCAGCGCTTCGATGCGCCATGCTTCGGCGATTTCATCCTCGCTTTGATCTTCGAGGCTCAGCAACAACTTGTGCGCCAGCTCGGCGCGCTGCTGCATGGGCAAATGCAAGACGGTTTCTTCAAGTGTTTTAGTATTCATGGGTTCTCCTTCACGACAACAGCGATGCGACATTTTGAGCAATACGGTCTTGCAATTCCAGCGCCTGGGCGTTCAGCACTTCCAGTTCCTCGTTCAGGGTTTCGAGCTGTTCCTTGAAGTCTTCATCGCTGACTTCCTCGCCAGGCGCGACGCCGACGTAGCGGCCGGGGTTGAGCGACCAGCCCTGGGCTTCGATCTCGGCCAACGTCGCCGCCTTGCAGAGGCCGGGTACATCGGCATAGGCGGGTTTCTTGCCGAAGACTTCCTTGAGCTTGGCTTCGGCGTCACTGCCGCCGAGCGTGAGGTCGAGCGCCTCGCCGCGATACAGGCGGACGAGATTGGCGATGAAGCCGACCTGCGCCGCAGTCCAGTCGCGGTGGGCACGATCGATCTGCCGGTAGATGTGGCGGGCGTCGATAAACAACACTGTGTCGGCGCGCGGTGTCTTGGCCTTTCCCTTGTCGAAGAACCACAGGGTGCAGGGCAATGTGACGGTGTAGAACATGTTGGGACCGACGGCGACCATCACATCCACAGCCCGCGCTTCGATCAGCTTTTGCCGCAGTTCCTGTTCGGAGGAACGCGCGTCCGAGGCCGAGTTGGCCATGACGAATCCCGCCCGGCCCCGGACATTGAGCGAAGAGTAGAAAAGCTGAATCCACAAATAGTTGGCGTTGTCGGTGCGCGGCAATCCAAACGGGAAGCGCCTACCCGCGCCCACCATGTCCTTGAGCCGTTCCTTGTCTACCGCGTTGACGTTGAAGGGCGGATTGGCGAGGACAAAATCAAACTGGCCGGTGGCGTTGTGCGGGTCATCGTAGTAGCTATTGACGTTGCCGCCGTGTTTGATGTCGCCTTCCAGCCCATGCACGGCGAGGTTGAGGCGGCACAGCCGACCGGTTTCGTCGGTTTTTTCGACACCGCAGATGGCGAGTTCGGCGGCGGGATTTTTCTGGTGTTCGGCCACAAAGCGCGCCGATTGCACAAACATGCCGCCAGAGCCGCAGGCGGGGTCGAGAATGCGACCGTGGAAGGGCTCTATGATTTCGGCCAGCAGCCGGACGATGCCGCTCGGCGTATAGAACTCGCCGCCTTTCTGGCCCTCGGTACGGGCGAACTCGCCGAGGAAGTATTCGTAGATGCGACCAAAGGCGTCGTAATCGACCGTGGCTGGAATTTCGGACACTTTCTTCAGCAGTTCTTTGAGCAGGGTGCTGGTGAAGAGGTTGTAGGTTTTGGGCAGCACACCCGCAAGCTGGGGATTGTGCTTTTCGATCTCACGCATGGCGGTGTTGACCTGCGCGCCGATGTTGGCGGCCTCAGGCAGCGTGAGCAGATAATCAAAGCGGGCATCGGGACTCAGATAGAGGATGCCTTCGGCATGATAGGCGGTGGGTTCATCGACCCGGCTACCGCGCCGTGACGACGCACCAGCGGCTTCGAGTTTGCCGCGCTGAAGGGCGAAACGCACTTCGGCAAAACGCAGGAAGATCAGCCCAAGAATGGGGCCGGAATATTCCTGTGCCTTCAGCCCCGAGTTGGCGCGGAACTGGTCGGCGGCATCCCACAGGCGCTTCTCCAGCGTGGCACTGGCGGTATCTTTTTCGGAGGGGGCGATCCAGTGCATGGTTAGTTATCTCTTGGTCTGTCCCTATTTACGGGGGTTAATCCACGACGGGTAGAGGTCTCGACTGTTCCACTCGATCCTTTACATACATCCCATCCTCAATACCCCGAGTTCCTGTCTGAATTTTACATGGTTAGTAATCCACTCAGACTCACTGGTCTTCGTCCCCATTCTAGAGGCTCGACGGAACCATCCTACACCATACTCTCCCAGCATAACTGTATGGCTGACATTTACGAGGCTTGTTCAGGTTCACTTTCCTTACGGGCTGTATGCTCGCGCGCACCCACGGTCTGGGTCTGAGGCCACGTTTGTCCGGCATCGCTCCCGTGCTTCAGTCACCATCCACACGTATGCCATCGCTACTCCACCAACTAACCGATTGTGGAGGTAGTCCCTAGAACGGAATATCATCATCGAAATCCTCCGCCGGCGCGGGCGGCATCTCACTCTTCCGCGAACTCCCCGCACTGCTGCTGCCGCCACTCGGCCGGGACTGATCTTCTTCATCAAAGCTGGCCGCACCGCCGCCACTGCCCCCACGCGCACCCACCAGTTGCAGACGGTCTCCCACGATCTCCGTGGTGTAGCGCTCCTGCCCTTCCTTGTCGGTCCACTTGCGCGTCTGCAGACGGCCTTCCACATAAGCCATGCTGCCCTTGCGCAGGTATTCGCCGGCGATTTCCGCGGTGCGCCCGAAGAGCACCACCCGATGCCATTCGGTGCGCTCCTGCTTGTTGCCTTCCTTGTCCTTGAAGGTCTCAGAAGTCGCGACGCTGAAGTTCGCGATGGCGCCGCCACTGGGCTGATAGCGCATCTCCGGGTCCCGTCCCAGATGCCCCAACAATATGACCTTATTCACTCCCGCCATCGTCTGATCTCCTTATGGTCAAGGGGACGGGTGTCCCCGAAAGCTTTATACTAACCCATTGTCCCCAAAAAGAGCATGTCGGCTGCATGGAACACATCCATATACGGGGCGCCCGCACCCACAACCTCAAGAACATTTCCCTTACCTTACCGCGCGACCGTCTTATCGTCATTACCGGATTGTCAGGTTCGGGCAAGTCGTCACTGGCCTTCGACACCCTCTACGCCGAGGGCCAACGCCGCTATGTGGAAAGCCTCTCAGCCTATGCCCGCCAGTTTCTCTCCCTCATGGGCAAGCCGGATGTGGACGCGATTGAAGGGCTCTCCCCGGCCATCGCCATAGAGCAGAAATCCACCTCCCATAACCCCCGTTCCACCGTCGGCACTGTCACCGAGATTCACGACTATCTGCGCCTGCTCTATGCCCGTGCCGGCACCCCCTGGTGCTGCGGCGCACCCATTCAGAGTCAGACCATCAGCCAGATGGTCGATCAGCTCCT
>NZ_JBYCKR010000192.1:0-4549 GCF_057473505.1 Acidithiobacillus sp. TH-A35
CTGCCGCCAGCGATGCCGGAGCCCAATCATCCCACGTACACTCAGGCCTGTCTGGAAGCCGCTGCACCGGTCATTGAGGCCAGTGGCGGACGGACCTTTTTCCTCTTCACCAGTCACCGGGCCTTGCAGGAAGCGGCAGCATCCCTGCCGCAGCGGCTGTCCTTCCCTATTCTGGTGCAGGGGAGCATGCCGCGGCCCCGTCTTCTGGACCGTTTTCGCAGTCTGGGTAATGCGGTGCTGCTGGGTGCGGCCAGCTTTTGGGAGGGGGTGGATGTGCAGGGTGAGGCTCTCTCCTGTGTCATTATCGACAAGCTGCCCTTTGCCAACCCTTCGGACCCGATTTTGCGTGCCCGCACGGAGCAGTGTCAGGCGGCGGGCGGTGAACCCTTCCGTGAGCTACAGATCCCGCAGGCGGTGATTGCCTTGCGCCAGGGCGTAGGGCGGCTGATTCGCTCGGAGACGGATCGCGGCGTGCTGATGCTCTGTGACCCACGCCTGCGCAGCAAGGGCTACGGACGGATTTTCCTCGACAGTCTGCCACCTATGCGGCGCGTTTCCAGCCTCGACGCGGTCCATGCGTTCTGGCGGAGAGAGGCCTGATGGGACTGCCGCGCTTTCTGGCTATGGATACGGCTACCGAGGCCTGCTCAGTGGCCGTTAGCACCCCGGCTGGGGTGGTTGAAGAATTTGTCGTGGCGGTTAACGCCCACAGCCAGTTGCTGCTCCCTATGGTTCAGCGGGTGCTGGATCGCGCTGGCATTACCCTCGCCGATATCGGGGCTATCGCTTGCGGCGTAGGTCCGGGAGGCTTCACCGGGGTGCGTATTGGCGTGAGCACGGCGCAGGCACTGGCTATGGCACGCGGCCTGCCAGTCTATCCGGTCTCCAGCCTGCAAGCACTGGCGGCGACGATACCCCAGCCGCAGGTGCTGGCGGCGCTGGACGCCCGCAAAGGGGAGGTCTACGCCGGGGTGTTCTGTCAGGATGCGCGGGGCATGCCCCAACTGCAAGGCGCGGAGAAAGTTTGTGCTCCCGATGCCGTGGGTTGGCCAGCGGAGGGCCAGTGGTGGGGGCTGGGTACGGGCTGGCAGGTTTATCATGCCCACTGGCAGGGTCCCAGTATCCTCGGCTGGAGTGGCGATAGTTTTCCGCGGGCCGAGGCCGCGTTACGCCTTGCGCAGGCGCGCTACCAGGCGGGAGATCGAGGTATCATCCCGGCGCTGCTGGAGCCGCACTATATCCGTCCCTCCCTGCCGGAGGAGAAACAAAAATGAATCTGCGTCCCATGCAGGTAGGTGATCTGGATTCGGTGGCGACGCTGGAGTCGCACATTTCGCCGGGACCCTGGACGCGGGGTATTTTCCGCGAATGCATGCAAGCGGGTTATGATGCCTGGATTATGGAGGATGACGCCGGTGTGCTGGTGGCCTTTGGGGTCTTGTCCACGGGTGCGGCCGAGGCACATATCCTTAATCTCGGTGTAGCGCCTGCCTTGCGTCGGCGCGGTTTCGGGCAGCGCATGCTGCAACATCTCCTCTGCCGGGCCGGGCAACTGGGTGCGCAAAGGGCCTTTCTCGAGGTGCGGGTGTCTAATGTCGGCGCTCAGGAATTGTATCGCTCCCAAGGTTTCCATGAAATCGGTGTGCGTTTGAATTATTATCGCAATGAAGAGGGTCGGGAGGATGCGCTGGTCTTGTCCCTGTCGCTCCTGCCGTCCGTAAATCAACTCAGAGAAGGTTAATCTTTTATGTTGTCATCCCCTGTTGCTGAGGCTCCGGCCAGCGCGTTTATTGACGCCATTCGGCGTCGCCGTACCTTTGCCATCATCTCCCACCCCGACGCCGGCAAGACGACGCTTACCGAAAAACTCCTGCTTTTCGGGGGCGCGATTCAGTTGGCGGGGACGGTAAAAGCGCGCAAAAGTAGTCGTCACGCCACCAGCGACTGGATGGCCATTGAAAAGAGTCGCGGTATTTCCGTCGCCAGTTCGGTGATGCAGTTTGAATATGACGAGCATGTCATCAATTTGCTGGACACACCGGGCCATCAGGACTTCTCCGAAGATACTTACCGGGTACTGACTGCGGTGGATTCGGCGCTGATGGTGATTGACGGCGGCAATGGCGTTGAGGCGCAGACCATCAAGCTGCTGGAGGTTTGCCGCCTGCGCGATACCCCCATCATCACTTTCATGAACAAGTTCGACCGCGAAAGCCGCGATCCGACGGAGTTGCTGGATGAGGTGGAGTCGGTGCTGGGTATCCGGTGCGCGCCCGTCACTTGGCCTATTGGGATGGGTAAGCGTTTCCGCGGCGTGTATCACCTGCTGCGCGACGAGGTGCTGGTCTTCGCCGCCGGTGAGGAAACCCGGGAGCAAACGGTGGAGCGCATTGCCGGGATCAATAACCCGGAGCTGGACCGGCGCTTTCCGGATGAAATGGCTGAATTGCGGGAACAGGTAGAATTGCTGCGTGGTGCCTCCCATCCTTTTTCTCTGGAGGATTTTCTGGAGGGACAGCAGACGCCAGTGTTTTTCGGCTCGGCCATCAATAACTTCGGGGTGCGGGAATTGCTGGGTGCCCTTATCGACTGGGCGCCTTCGCCCCGCCCCCGTCCCACCACGGGGCGGACGGTGCGGCCTGAAGAAGAAGCCTTCAGCGGTTTTGTGTTCAAGATTCAGGCCAATATGGATCCCCAGCATCGCGATCGGGTGGCCTTTCTCCGGGTCTGCTCCGGGCACTTTCAGCGGGGCATGAAGATCAAACATTTGCGCCTGGGTCGGGATATTCAGGTGCACAATCCGATTATCTTCCTCGCCCAGGAGCGGGAGTTGGTGGAGGAAGCCTTCGCCGGCGACATCATCGGCCTGCATAATCACGGCAGTATTCAGATCGGCGATAGTTTCAGTCAGGGTGAGGCCTTGCAGTTCACCGGGATTCCCTACTTTGCGCCGGAGCTGTTCCGCCGGGTGCGTCTGCGTAACCCGCTCAAGGCCAAGCAACTGCAAAAGGGGCTGCAACAACTGGCGGAGGAGGGCGCTACCCAGGTCTTCAAACCACTGCAAGGTGGGGATATGATCCTGGGTGCGGTGGGCGTACTGCAATTTGATGTGGTAGCGGAACGGCTGAAAACCGAATATGCCGTCGACGCGATTTTTGATCCGGCGGCGGTGCAGGCGGCGCGCTGGATTCAATGTGATGATCCCAAAATACTCGCCGAATTTACCCGCAAGCATGAAGAACAGCTCGCCGAAGACGCGGGGAATCGCCTCGCCTACCTGGCGCCCTCCCGCGTTAATCTGGACCTTACTATGGAGCGCTGGCCACAAGTGGTGTTCCACGCTACTCGGGAGCATGCGGGATCATAATGCCTTTGATGAGCCGGAGGAGAAGAAGTGCTTCTACGTGCGACACTCTCGTTGATAGCTGGCCTGTTGCCTCTCGCAGCCATGGCACAAGATCTGGAATCCCTGCGTAATCAGGCCGAACAGAACCCAGCCGCGCTGGCGCGTTTGCGGCAGGCCGCATCAGCGCCGGATGCCAAGGCCGCCTTCTACCTCGGTACCCTTTACTCCCCACTGATTACTCGTCAGGAAAGCACCGTCGTCAAAGGCTGGCCGGAGGCCATGCACTGGTACCGTCAGGCGGCTCGCCTCGGATGCGCCAGAGCGGATTTTGACCTGGGTCTGGTTTATGAGGAAGGCTTAGGCGTCGCCAAAAATCCGCAACGTGCAACGGTATATTTCTCCCGGATGGCGGCCATAGCCCGTATAGAGACGGCATTGCTCCCATCAGCGAGTTCTGCGGTTGGGCGGCACACGGGTATCCATAAGGACTAGGGTAAGGGCCGATGATATATAAATCAGCGGCCTTTTCTCTAACTGATTATTGGGCCAGCGTCCGCGCCAAGCGCCGATACTGGATGGCTTCTGCCAGATGCTGGGTGCTGATCTGCCCGCTTCCTTCCAGATCCGCAATACTGCGGGCGACGCGCAGCACCCGATGGTAGCCCCGCGCGGAGAGGTGCAGGGTCTCGGTGGCGCGGCTGAGCAGGCGGGTGCCCACCGCATCCAGGGCGCAACACTGATCCAGCAGTTCGCCCTGAAGTTGTGCGTTGCGCACCTGCTGGCGTTGCCACTGACGATCAACGGCCTGAGCTATGCGTTCGCGCCAGTAGGCAGAACTTTCGCCCTGTGCCGCCTCTTGTAAGGCGCTCACCGGCAGGGCGGGCACTTCCATCTGGATGTCGATGCGGTCCAGCAGCGGGCCGGAGAGCCGACTGCGGTATTGGCTGACCTGCGCCGGGGTACAGCGGCACATCTGCTGCGGATCACCGAGATGGCCGCAGGGACAGGGATTCATCGCCGCGACCAACTGAAAACGGGCCGGGAAAGTAGCCCGCCGCGCCGCCCTGGCGATATGGATTTCTCCAGATTCCAGCGGCTCCCGCAGCACTTCCAATACCGCACGGGGGAACTCGGGCATTTCGTCCAGGAAAAGAATACCGTGGTGCGCCAGGCTGATTTCGCCGGGACGCGGGTGCGAACCCC
>NZ_JBYCKR010000193.1:0-4332 GCF_057473505.1 Acidithiobacillus sp. TH-A35
CCAGAATGTTCTGACGCACCAGACGCTCAATACTGTCGATCACCTAGGAGAGATTCCGGACACAGGCTATGACTTTGCTGTCCGGAAACAGCGTGGAAAGAAGGGGGAGCTTGCTGCACCAGGCGCGGTTAGTATCAAAAATGACCGGCGCTTCAGCTTCTGCGTAGTACTGTTCCATCACGCCACGCAATATCCGCTCGCGCTGACCGTTGTCGATAAACACAGAAAACTCGTTCTGACCGCTCATCTCGTGCAGCAGCTTATGCACCAGACCCGCTACCGGACTGCTCATCCCCGCCCTGAATCGGGGATTCTGACTCAAAATCGCGGCCAGCAGTGTCGTTCCTGAACGGGGCAGTCCGGAAATAAAATGATAGCGGTGTGGAAACCAAGGCGCAGACGTAGTTTTGGGCATGGTTTATAAGTCTTTAATGATTATATTGCAGAGAGATAGTCTATCAGTAAAACATGAAAGCCCCAAAAACAGGTTTTTTCTCACAACCGACCGTTTTCGAGAGTCTTCAGATGGCGGTGATTTCTGCACAGTAAATCAAAGTGTTGCGATTCTCGAAAACCATTCACAAAAGACGGCTACGGTTTACAGCCATGGTGACGAATTTCGAGAACATGATGGTCAGTCCGCTGGACGACTGCTTACGCTGCGTTGCTGTCGGTCGTAGCCGCAGGGCGAAGGACAGCAACGGGTCGATATCAGTCCGTCTCACACAGCCATTCCTGCATATAGGTGGTGGCGTTCTCGCCATCCCCCACCTTCTCGAACCCCATCAAGCGCATCGACTGCGGGCTGATGAGCACCAGTCTCGGGTCGTACAGTGGTGGCAATGGGCGTGCATCCAGGGGCATATCGAGTTCCAGGGTCGCTACCAGGTGGCATTGTTGCTGGCAGGTGCGCAGATCACCGCGAACTGGCGTTTGCCGCTTTACCGCATCCGCCTTGAGGCGTCGCCCACGAACGCGCAGGGGGTATACACTGACTAACATGGCCGATTCCTTCGCTGCTGTATTTATGTACAGTATATCCGTTTTCAGAAGGTACGCCATGTGTGGACGCTACGCCATTGATCCCCGCAAACTCGAAAGGCTGGTCAAAGCTTTCTGTCTCTGTCTCTGTCTCTGTCTCTGTCTCTGTCTCTGCCGCTGCCGGACTTTTGCGTCACTTCAATGTAAATCCTGGACAAGACATTGCATTCTCAATGACCAGTTACGCTGCATCACCGCCTATTCTCTTGCCATGTTCTTACCGCAGATCGGGGATTCCGTCCAGCAAGTTCAGCTGGCGGGCGCCTCGGCTCGCCGCCTGGATTTGGACGAGGCCGCTCACTGTGATCCCTAGCAGGCGCACGGACGCACCCTGGGGAACTGCCCGATCCAGTAGTTCTGGTAGCAATGCCGCGATGGCTTCCGTGTTCCGGGTGGCCTCGGTCGCCGTATGCGCTCGGGTGACCGTGGCAAAGTCGGGAAAGCGTGCCTTGATGTTCACCGTGTAGCCCGCCAAGGCGAGTGCCTGGAGACGGGCCGCAACCTGCTCGGCCATCTGCTGTAACGTGGCCAGCATGGTCCTTCGATCCTCCAGGTTTTCCGAGAAGGTCCGCTCGGTACCCACCGATTTCCGTTGGCGGGTCGGCTGCACGGGCCGCCTATCGATCCCCCGCGCCACTTCGTAAAACCAAGCTCCAGCCTTACCGAAACACCTAATCAACCTCTCCTGCGCCATCGCCCGCAGATCCGAGACGGTGTCGATGCCCATAGCGGATAGTTTTTTTACAGTGGCCGGGCCCACACCATGCAGTTTGCCAACGGGCAGCGGCGCCAAGAAGTCGAAACCACGTTCGGGCGGGATAACGAAAAGCCCATGGGGCTTGCGCCAGTCGGAGGCGAGCTTGGCGAGCAACTTATTATAGGAGACCCCTGCCGAAGCGGTCAGCCTCGTTTCCCGATGAATGCGGTCCAGTATCTCGCGGGCGATTTCGACCGCCAGGATACCATCGGCGGTGGCAGCAGTGACGTCCAGAAAGGCCTCATCCAGCGACAGTGGCTCCACGAGCGGTGTGTAACTGCGCAGGATAGCCATAACCTGACGGGAGGCCTCTCGATAGGCTTCCATGCGGGGACGGACAAAGATTGCCTGCGGGCAGAGGGAGCGGGCCCGTGCCGCCGACATGGCCGAGTGGATCCCAAAACGTCGGGCTTCGTAGCTACAGGTGGCAACGACTCCCCGGCCGTTTGGGTCGCCGCCGACGATCAAAGGCTGACCGCGGAGCTCCGGCCTGTCGCGTTGTTCTACGGCCGCAAAGAAGGCATCCATGTCCACATGGATGATCTTGCGGAGATCAGGGTTACTCTCTGGCACTGAGTCTGGCAATCGACGACCTCCTCGCCTGCCCAGTTTACAGAGGGCGCCCGGCTACAGGCGATGAAAGCCGAGGCTCAGTGTGACGCGAGTCGAGCCGGTAAAGACACCTCTGGCGCCAGAAAGCCGATCTTGCCTGTCTCCGCTACACGTGACAAGCGTCGCGCGATGGTTTACAGTCTATCCATGATCAAATCGTTCCGCCACAAGGGACTCGAGGCGTTCTATCGCAGCGGCAGTAAGGCGGGAATCCAGCCGGATCACGCGACCAAGTTGCGGGTCTTGTTGACCGCCTTGGATGCAGCAGAATCTGCGGAACAGATGAATGCGCCGGGATGGCGATTACACCGACTGACAGGCCACTACGAAGAATACTGGTCAGTGCGTGTGAATGGTAACTGGCGAGTGATCTTTCGGTTTGAGGGGATTCATGTGGAGCTGGTGGATTATGTGGACTACCACTGAGGAGGTGCTATGAGCGAAATGCACAATCCTGCGCATCCGGGTGAAGTGCTACGAGAATATTTGCCCGAGGGGATGAGCGTCACCGATGCCGCCAAGGCTCTCCACGTGACGCGGCAATCGTTGTCGGCCGTGTTGAATGGCAGGGCTGGCATCAGTGCAGGTATGGCACTCCGCCTAGAGGCTGCCTTGGGGATAGAGGCAGGGTTCTGGCTGCGTATGCAAATGGCGTTCGATCTGTGGGAAGCGCGGCAAAGAGGTGTAGCACGAGGGGTGCGCCATATCGCCGCCATAGTTCCGTGAACCAAACACTCATTCCAATCCAACCAAGGATCCTTCTGAAAACGGTCGCCTTCGGCCTCCCTATTCCAACCTTCGTCACCTTTTCGGCACTAGGTGTGTTGACCTCAAAAGCCGCTGGTTTCCAGCCAGTTTTGGCACATAGCCGCTTTTTTGGGGACCACTGGACCGGTCTAAACCTTCCGAAGCGCCTGCCGCGCGGCTTCGGCCAAAAAGCCGGACCGGCTGGATCCTCGGGTTCTGGCCACCTCGTCAATACGGCGAATCAGATTGCGCGGCAGGGTGATGTTGACCTTCTCCGTCTTGCCTTCCACGCGAGACACATCCACTTCCACGACCGCCCAGACGCCGTCCGCATAATCCGGGTCGGCTTGATACTCCGCCAGCGAACGCGGCTCCAGGAGCGGCTCGCCCTCTTCGGCCATTCCTTCCAGGTGCAGATCAATGGCCTCGCGGACGCTGTCGAGCGCTTCGTCCAGCGTATTGCCCGCGGAAAAGCATCCCGGTAATCCGGGCACGGTGACGCCATAGCGCACACCGTCATCGGTGTGGAGCACGATGGGTAATTTCATGATGACCTCCAGCCAGCTTGCCTTTCGATATTACGCAGAGTGCCCATGGGGATATCCTTGTCGGGATGCTTGACCGTCACCAGTCCAGGCCTGTCCGGATGTTTGAACTGATGATGCGATCCGCGAACGCGCACCAGCGCCCAGCCATCGGCTTCCAGTCTCTTGATGATGGCTCTGCTATCCATGACTACAATTATAACCACCGATAACCCCCCGTCAATAAGTTCCGCCATTGTTGCCAGATCCAACGACCAGAGCCTTGGCCCTCCTCTGCTCTTTCCAATCACCCGTCACCACCAGTTAGCAAAACCATTGCAGGATGCAATCCGTGCCAGGTCCACCGCGTGCCAAAGGCGTCCTGTAGAAATTTTCGTTAAAGGGCTGGTACAGACTGATTACAGACATTCAGCAGCGGAAAGCAAATGACATCATCCGACCCGCTGCGTCCAGCCAGGTATCGGTGACCCACTGTCTGCTCCAGCCCCGGCAGCCGTCGTTCAACGCCGCATTAAGAGGTGAGCAACGCCACCAACAAAACCTAAGCCATTGTACTTTAGGCACTAAAGCCTATTTAAACCGAAATCGACAAGCGTTGTGAATCCCTCTTAAATGCTTTGTTATAGCGCT
>NZ_JBYCKR010000194.1:0-2070 GCF_057473505.1 Acidithiobacillus sp. TH-A35
AGTCTGGCGTTATTAAGGACCCCATTACCACCCGCGCCGATGTGAGTATTCGCGAAGTGTTGCAGGTGATGGCCGTGCACGGAATTTCCGGCGTGCCAGTCGTGGATGGTGAGCGTCTGGAGGGCATCGTGACCCACCGCGACCTGCGCTTTGAAACGCGCATGGATGCCCCGGTGAGCAGTGTCATGACCCCGCGTGAGCGCCTGGTCACGGTGCCGGAAGGAACCAGTCTGGACGCCACCAAGGCATTGCTGCATCAGCATCGCATTGAAAAAATCCTGGTGGTTAACGAGAGTTTCGAATTGCGTGGGCTGATTACGGTCAAGGATATCCGCAAGGCTACTGAACACCCGCTGGCCTGCCGTGATGGGCAAGGCCGCCTGCTGGTGGGTGCAGCGGTGGGCGTCGGCGAAGGCACCGACGTGCGGGTACAGGCACTGGCGGAGGCGGGGGTCGATGTCATTATCGTCGATACGGCCCATGGTCACAGTCAGGGTGTGCTCGACCGGGTACGCTGGGTGAAGGATCATTTTCCGGATGTGGATGTAATCGGCGGCAACATTGCTACCGGAGAGGCGGCCCTGGCGCTGGTGGAAGCAGGCGCTGATGCCGTCAAGGTGGGTATCGGACCGGGCTCTATCTGTACGACGCGTATTGTTGCCGGGGTAGGTGTGCCACAGGTCACGGCCATCAGTAATGTGGCGGACGCGCTGGCAGGTACCGGTGTATCGCTCATTGCCGACGGCGGCATCCGCTATTCCGGGGACTTCGCCAAGGCGTTGGCCGCGGGGGCGCATGCGGTCATGGTCGGTGGCCTGCTCGCGGGTACCGACGAAGCGCCGGGCGAAATCGAACTTTATCAGGGGCGTTCCTACAAGGCTTATCGTGGCATGGGTTCGCTGGGGGCCATGCAGCAAGGGTCTGCCGACCGCTATTTTCAGGATGCCAGTCCGGAGGCCCCCAAGCTGGTGCCCGAAGGCGTGGAAGGCCGGGTGCCCTATAAGGGACCGGCCGGGCAGGTGATTCACCAGCTCCTCGGTGGCTTGCGCTCCAGCATGGGCTACCTGGGGGCAGAAGATTTGTCGGCTCTGCGCAGCCGTGCCCGCTTCATCAAGATTACCCAGGCGGGCGTGCGCGAGAGCCATGTCCATGACGTGAATATCACCAAAGAAGCGCCCAATTACCGGGTGGAGTGAACCATGCAAGAACGTATCCTGATTCTCGATTTCGGTTCTCAGTTCACCCAGCTTATTGCGCGGCGGGTGCGCGAAGCCCACGTTTATTGTGAAATTCATCCCTATAATATGCCACTCGCGGACATTCGTGCGTGGCAAGCGCAGGGGATCATTCTGTCCGGCGGACCATCGTCGGTACATGATGTCGACGCTCCCATGGTTGATCTGGACGTGTTTACCCTGGGCCTGCCGATCCTCGGTATTTGCTACGGCCTGCAGTTGATGGCGCATTTGCTGGGCGGAAGAGTCGGCAAGGCGGAGCATCGGGAATATGGCCGGGCGCACATTCAGATAACAGAAGCGGTCGGCCCGTTCTTACCCTTCGGGGCGGCAGACACTGCCGAAGAAGTCTGGATGAGTCACGGCGACCGGATCGAGTCCGTGCCCGATGGTTTCCGAGTCCTGGCCAGCAGTGCCAATTCGCCGCTGGCGGCTATTGGCGACCCTGCGCGCAACTTCTATGGCGTGCAGTTTCATTTGGAGGTCGCCCATACCCCCCGTGGTGCGGAGATGCTCACGGCCTTCGTGCGCGGCGTATGCGGCTGCACGGGTGATTGGACCATGCACTCTTATGTGGACACGGCAGTGGCGACGATCCGTACCCAGGTGGGTAAGGGCCGGGTCATTGCCGCGCTTTCCGGCGGGGTGGATTCGGCCGTAGCGGCCGTGCTCATTCATCGCGCCATCGGCGACCAGCTCACCTGCATTTTTGTGGATAACGGGCTGTTGCGCTTTGGGGAAGCGGAGAAGGTGGCGACGGTCTTTCGCAATTACTTTCAGATTCCCCTGCAGGTGGTGGATGCCCGACAGCGTTTTCTGGATGTACTGGCGGATG